>NZ_LTCZ01000390.1:0-50397 GCF_001583455.1 Rhodococcus sp. LB1
AACCTTTGATCGAGAGTGTGTCCTTGCGCACGCTACGCGGAGAGGAACAAAGCTGTCAATGCCCGCTCGTCACCCATAAGCACTGCACGCGAGAATTTGTGCCGCGCTACTTGGATCCATGCGCTACCCAACCCGTGCCGCTGCGGCCGCGGGGGTTGACGAACCCTCATCGCCCCGCGATGACATGGCGAGCCTGTAGTTCGATCGCAACCCTTCCCGTGAGCCTGTTGACGAGTGACAGCCACCACAGCTACGGTCAGTTCGTTCCTGTTTAGGAACCATTGTTCGTATATAGGATCACCGAAGGGAAGTCCGCAGATGAAAGTAGGGTTCATCGGCCTCGGCGGCATGGGGTCGGGCATGGCCCACAACCTCCTCGACGCCGGATACGACCTCGTCGTGCACGACATCAAGAGGGAAAGCGGGCAACCGTTCGAGCAGGCAGGCGCAAGCTGGGCCGACAGTGTCGCCGAGCTCGGTCGGCAGGTCGACGTAGTTTTCACCTCACTGCCCGGCCCGGTGGAGATGCAAGAGGTCGGCCTCGGCAAGGACGGCCTGCTGAGCACGCTGCGGACCGGAAGCGCCTGGTTCGACCTGACGACGAATTCCCCCGCCGTCGTCCGGGAGGTGCACGCAACCTGCGCCGACCACGGCGTCGAACTGTTCGATGCGCCGGTCAGCGGTGGACCCAAGGGTGCACGGACGGGAAAGCTCGCCATCTACGTCGGCGGCAGTCAGACGGCATTCGACCAGCACAAGCAGGTGCTCGATGCCATCGGTGACCAGATCCTCTATGTCGGCGAGATCGGTGCGGGCAACACGGCCAAGCTCGTGCACAACTGCGCGAGCATCACGATCCGCCGTGCCATCGCCGAGGTGTTCACGATGGGCGTCAAGGCCGGAGTCGAGCCGGCGGCCCTCTGGCACGCAGTGCGACAGGGGGCCATCGGACGCGCGCGAACGTTCGACCGCATCGGCGATCGGTACCTTCAATCCGCCTACGACCCGCCGTCATTCGCGTTGGCCCTCGCCAACAAGGACCTTCGCCTGGCCCTCGAACTGGCCGACCAGCTCGGTGTGCCCATGGCGTGCGCGGAAGTGGCGCAGGCCGACTTCGCCGAGGCGCTCGACCGTGGATGGGGCCATCGCGACTCCCAGTCGCCGATGCATCTGCAAAACGAACGAGCGAACGTGACGATCAAGCTCTCCGCAGAAGAAGTACAGGAAGTCCTCGATCGCGGCTGACCAGCCGCCCGTTCACAACATCAGGAGAAGCAGTGGAAGCCAACGAGACCGGACGTCGCATCATGAGCGAACTCATGGGTGCGGACTACGTCGAGAAGAAGGACCAGACCCGCAACGACTTCAATGACGTCATCCACGACTACTCCATCGAAGTCTGCTTCGGCCGGATCTGGGCCCGCGAGGGAATCGACCGCAAGCAACGGAGCATCGTCAACATTGCCATGCTGACCGCGCTCAATCGCCCGGCTCAGCTCGCCCACCACGTCGAAGGCGCGCTCACCAACGGCTGCACGGTCACCGAGATCCAGGAAGTGCTGCTGCAGGCGGCCGTCTATTGCGGACTTCCGGCGGCGGGTGAAGCGTTCCGCATCGCAGAGAACGTGCTGCGCGAACACGGCCACCTCGACTGACGTAGCGTCACCGAGCCCTCGGGCCGCCCCTCCCGTCCATCCGCCACAACTTCTCTACGACACTTCCGGCGCTGGGTCATGTGACTCGTCGGCAGCAAGGAGATCTAATGACCCACTCGCAGGAGAAGGTCCACTCACCAAGCCCCACCCCCGCGTCCTCCACGGGTAAGGCCAATCCGCCGGGCATGAAGAAGGTCGCCGCGGCGAGCTTCATCGGAACCGTGATCGAGTTCTACGACTACAACATCTACGGTGTCGCCGCGGCGCTCGTATTCCCGACCGTGTTCTTCCCCGCACTGGGTGCGGTGGCGGGCACGGTGGCATCCTTCGCCACCCTCGGCGTGGCCTTCGTGGCACGACCGTTCGGGAGCATCCTGTTCGGTCACTTCGGTGACCGACTGGGCCGGAAGAAGACTCTGATCGTCACGATGTTGCTGATGGGCGTGGCGACTCTGCTCGTCGGGCTGATGCCGACCGCGGGTCAGATCGGTGTCGCCGCACCGATTCTCATCGTCGTGCTGCGGATCCTGCAGGGTCTCGCGGCGGGTGGCGAATGGGGCGGGGCGGTGCTCTTCGTCTCGGAGCACGCCCCCAAGTCGAAGCGTGGGTTCTGGGCGATGTTCCCGTCACTGGGCGGCGGCGGGGCGATCATCCTGGCCAACGCCACGTTCTTCGGGACCGCCGTCGGAATGAGCGATGAGACGTTCCTCGCGTGGGGTTGGCGAGTCCCGTTCCTGGCCAGCATCCTTCTGATCGTGGTCGGGCTGTGGGTTCGACTGAGTATCGACGAGACACCGGTGTTCGCGAAGCAGATCAAGCAGCACGGGGCGGCACGTACACCCTTCCTGGATGCGTTCAAGAGCCAGCCGAAGCAGGTCCTGCTGGCAACCGGCACTGCAGCGATGACGCTGTCGTTGACCTACATCGGTGGTACCTACTTGATCAGCTATGGCACCAAGATTCTCGAACTGCCGCGTCCGTTCGTCCTGAGCATCGCGGTCGTCGGTGGCTTCGCGATCTCCGTCGCGGTCATCCTCGGCGCCGTCCTGTCCGATCGAATCGGTCGGCGCCGCATGATCATGACGGCTGCGTGTCTCGCGATCGTCTGGACCCTGATGCTGTTCCCGATCCTCGAGACACGGTCGTTGTTCGCATTTGCACTCGGCGTTCCGGTGACGATGTTCATCTCGGGTCTGGCGACCGGTCCCCTCGGCGCCTTCCTCTCCGAGCTGTTCCACACCCGCTACCGTTACACCGCGACCGGCCTGAGCTACAGTCTGGCCGGCATGCTCGGTGGGGCGATTCCCCCGCTCATCGCGACGCCCATCATCGCTGCCTGGGGCGGATTCGCCTTCGGTCTCGTCATGGCCGGCCTGGCGGTGGTGAGTTTGATCTGCGTCCTGGTCATCGGCGAAACGAAGCAACTGGATCTCGACCGCGAAGACGGCGTCCCCGTTTCGTGACGAATCCGTAGACAGCAGACTGCCTTCGGTCCTTCATCGGGACCGGGGGCAGTCCGCGTCGATGGCCATGAGCACGCTACGAAGGGAGCTGACGATGAACTCCGACTCCGCGCACAGAAGCAAGACGGGTGGGCGGCGCCGCCTGATCCTCTTACGGCACGGGGAAAGCGCGTGGAACGCCGCTGATCGGTTCGCCGGGTGGGTCGACGTTCCGCTGACCGACGCGGGACGGGCCGAGGCCCACCGATCCGGTGAGCTGATCCGTCAGGCCGGCCTGCTCCCCGATGTCGTGCACACGTCGCTACTGCGGCGTGCTGTCGCGACGGCCGACCTGGTGCTCGACGCTGCCGAACGTCACTGGATTCCCGTCCATCGCAGTTGGCGGCTCAATGAGCGGCACTACGGAGACCTCCAAGGGCGAACCCGGGAAGATGTCCGCGCTCAGTTCGGCGAGGCCCGCTTCATGCTGTGGCGACGCTCCTACAACGTTGCACCACCCGCGATTCGACCGGGTAGCGCCTTCTCACAGGACGGCGATCCCCGCTACCGCGCGTTGGGCGTCGACGTCCCGTCGGCGGAGTCACTGCACGACGTGCAGAACCGGCTACTTCCCTACTGGGAGAGGGCGATCGCCCCCGACCTGGTGGGTGGCCGAACAACACTGGTCGTCTCCCACGGTAACGCCCTGCGTGCGCTCATCATGCACCTCGACCGCCTGACTGCCGACGACATCGGCGCAGTGAACATCCCGACCGGAATCCCGATTCGATACGACTTGGACGACACTCTGCGCCCGGTCGTCCCCGGAGGCGTCGTCATGGAACCCACCCACGCGGGTTAAACGAGGTCACGCGCCTCGAACAGGAGCTCCACCACGGCCTTGGGGTCGGTGACCATCGCGTTGTGAGAGGTCTGCAGTACCCGGTAGTGGAAGCGAGGATCGGTCGCACTGCGTTCTCGGGCTCTCTCGAGCAGATGGGGTTCGAGTGACGAGGGGACGCACTCGACGAACATCCCGGGATGACGCCAGAGCCGGTCGGTGGCGCCGATCCGATCCTGATAGGTCTTCAGGGGTTGCGCGGTCATTCGACTGTTCGCCCACGCGACGTCGTCCGGGTCCGTCACGCCGTACCGACTCGCGTCGGCCGGGGGGATGTACCACGAGTCTCCGTGCTCGTCGGCGAGAGCGGTCATCGCCGCGGCCCGCGATTCACCGTTCAGGTCGAAGACCGACTCCCCGTCGCGGGGCACGAGTGCGTCGAGCAGGACGACGGTCTTCACACGGTCGGAGATGACCTCCATCGCACCGGTGACCACCATGCCGCCGTAGCTGTGACCGACGAGCACAGCGTCTCGGATGTCTTCGTAGGTGAAGGTCGCGACAAGATCCTGGATGTGGGTGTCGAGGCCGATCTGCGGGCTCAGAAGATGGGATCGATCGCCGAGCCCGGTCAGCGTCGGTGTGTGGACCTCATGTCCGTCCTGGCGGAGAAGCGCGGCGACATGCCGCCAACACCACCCGCCGTGGCGACCGCCGTGCAGCAGCACGAAGGGTGTCGATCCTGGTGAAGAGGCCGCATCCATCGCAGCTTCCCTTTCTCGAGTCACTACTGCAGAAGTGTGATGTGCGCACAGCGGTGCCATGCCGCACGAGCTCTGGGAGTCAGCGCTCAGCGCGGGGACCCGATCCGCTGCTGCCATCCGTCGACGTGGTCGAGCAGCAGTTTCCTCAGTTCCTGCTCGCGTGGCAGCATGTCGGCGCTCGCACCGACCAGGGTCACTTCGGCAACAGGTTTCCCGGCCTTGTTCCGAACCACCGTGGCCAGCGCGAACCGAGTACCGCCGTGGAGAGTGTTCCGAGCGACGCGGGTGCGCTTGATCTCGTCGTATTCGCTGAGGAAGGTGTCGACGAGCGCCGCTTCGTCGCTCCCGCACCGACGAAGGTAGGAGTCCATCTGGCTCGCTGGCTGGTCGGCCAGCAGTGCCTTGCCGCCGGCGGTCTCGAGCAGCCGCCGGCGGATGTTCTTGCGGGCGCCGAACCCGGCGAGGAGATCCGCACCGATTTCGGAGACGTAGATGAGGTTGTCGCCGGCTTGAACGCCGAGGAACACGGTTACGCCGGTCGCCTCGTGCAGCGCCTGGAGGTCGGCGTCGGTGACCGATCCGGCACGGAGGTGTCCACTTGCCAGCGTCAGCCCGTGCAGGGCCGGACCGATGTAGAACCGGTTGTTGTCCTGGTGGAGCCATCCGGCAGCGACCAGCCCGCGAATGAACCCGTGTACCGAGCTCTTCGGAGCGTCCAACGCTCGGGACAGCTCGGCGAAGGTCATCCCCGGGTTGTAGACAACCTCTTCGAGGATGCGTGTGACACGGTCGATCGTCCGGTGGTTCTGGGGACCTCGGTCCACGCGGTCGCTCGAAGAATCGCTCACGGTCACAATTTAACCCCATCCATTCGTGGTATCCGGCCGCTGCAGCCTTTCATCTCAGGCTCCGACGAATACCGGGGGACGCTTGGCGATCGAAGCCGCAATGCCCTCGTGCAGATCAGCGGTCGCCAGCAGCATCGTCTGCGCGGTGGCTTCCTCGTCCAAGGCCGCCGTTACCTGCGCGGCGAGGGAGCGTCGCATCGTGGACCTGATGGCAACCAGCGACAGCGGTGAGGACTCAACGATCTCGGTTGCCCACTCGATCGCGGTCTCACGGGGATCAACGGCGGTGACCCGATCACACAATCCGATCGCCAGAGCCTCGTCCGCACCGACGTTGCGGCCGGTGTACAGCAGGTCCAGTGCCTTCTGCTGGCCGACGACCGCGGGAAGGGTGACAGACAGCCCGAAGCCGTGATGAAAGCCGAGTCTCGCGAAGTTCGCGGTCAGCCTGGCGTCCTTGCCCGCAACGCGGAAGTCCGCGGCCAACGCGAGGCCGAGCCCACCGCCGACCGCCGCGCCCTGGACTGCCGCGACGATGGGCTTTCGGGTGGTGAACAGCGACGCCGCTGCGCGGTAGACCCGGCGAAGGATGTGTTGGTCCACTCCCCGGAGATCGGCGCCCGCACAGAAGTTCCGTCCCTGTGAGCAGAGGACGATCGCACGAACATCGGCGACGGAGTCGAAGTGCACGAGTGCCTCACCGATGTCGCACAGACTGGCCTCGTCGAAGAAGTTGTGGGGTCCTCGCTGTACTTCGACGATGCCTACCCGTCCCTGGGTGTGGGCTGCGACCACGCCGGTCATCGGACCTCCTCGAGGAGCTGTCGTGCGGCGGCAACGACCGCCTTCTTGTCGATCTTGCCTGCGTGGTTGACCGGGAAGGGCTCGCGGTGCGGGACCCAGCGGCTCGGGATCGCGAAGGATGCGATCCGGCCGCGCAGCTGTCCTGCCAGGGTGTCCGGATCCAGGTCACGGGTGAGAACGACCGCCGCCATGACCTCCTCACCCAGATCCGGGTGGGGCATACCGAACACGACGGCGTCGGCCACGTCCGGCAGGGCCGTCAGAGCCGCTTCGACCGCTGCGGGGGCGATGTTCTCACCGCCACGGATGATCATCTCCTTCGACCGTCCGGTGATGAACAGGTATCCGTCGTCGTCCAGACGTCCCAGGTCGCCGGTGTGCAGCCAGCCGCCGGAGTCGATCGGCGCTTCCTTTTCCCCCAGGTACCCGAGCATCTGGGTCGGGCTCCGCAGGAGGATTTCCCCGTCCGTGAACTCGGTAGCCGGGGCGATCGTGATTTCGACGCACGGCAGAGCCCGTCCTGTGGTTCCGGGGCGCTCGACGGTGTCGGCTCCCGAGGCCGCGACGCCTTGTCCGCCGTTCTCGGTCAGCCCGTAGCCGGTGGCGATTCGCGGCTCCACACCGGAGAGCCCGGTGCGGATGCGTTCGACGAACTCCGGGGTCATCGGAGCGCCACCGACAGTCAACGACCTCAGCGTGGTCAGGTTGCGGGTCCGAACATCCGGGTGCTCGAGAACACGGGAGACCATGGTCGGCACCGCGCTCCACCGCTGGACGCGCCACTGCTCGATCAATCGCATTGCCTCGGCGGGATCGAACCGGCCTGCCGGCATCACCAGCGTGTCCCCGACGCAGATCGCCCGCAGGAGGGTCTGCACTCCGCCGACATGGAACATGGGTCCGGTGTGCAGGGCGGGCTGGCCGGTCGATTCGTCGACCTGATGCGGCAACCGCCGGGTGATGTGCAGAAGCATCTGCAGGCCCGCGAGCAGCGACCGGTGGGAGAGGACGGCGGCCTTGGGGCGACCCGAGGTTCCCGACGTGAAGATGATCGTCGCCGGGGAGTTCTCGTCGATGTCGACGATGGACGGTGCCGGCTGTGTCTCCGCGTCGATCTCCGACTGGAAATCCCAGGGGAGCAACTGCCACCGGGACGGCACCCGGTCGACGACGCGTTCGTCGGCGATCACCAAAGCGGGGACGACCGTCTCCAGCGAGTCGGCGAGTTCGTTCTCGCTCCACCAGGCGTTGCCCAGAACCGCGACGCCTCCGGCGGCGACGGTCGCCCAGAAGTTCACGATCCATTCCGGGCTGTTCCAGCCGAGGATCACCACGCGGTCGCCAGTGGTGATGCCGCGTGCCCGCAGTTCCGCGGTGCGGTTCCGAACTGCCTGATGGAACTGGGCGAAGGTCATCACGCGTTCACCCTGGACGATGTGTGCACGGTCGTTCCAGCGATCCGCGAAAGGCAACAGCGATCCGAGGCTGCGTGGGCGTTCCGCGTACATGCGGAACGTCCGGCCGTCGACGGCGACCGGAACGATCGACGTTCCCCAGGCCGTGGTGGTGGGTTCGGGAGTCACTGGGCGTTCCCCTCGGCGTCGGTCGCGCGGTGCGGCAGGCGGATGACGGCGGAGCCGGGCATCACGGACTGATCGCGCTGGTTGGTTGCCCAGGTCTCGACGTGGACGACGTGGTGGCCGGCGTCGTCGATGAGCTTGTCGGTGATCCGGCCGCCGAGTCGGACGACATCGGACAGGTAGACGTGGGAGCGGTACTGACCGTGGATCGACTCGAGGAAGGCGTCGTCTCCCATCCAGTTCGTCAGTTGGTGGATCTGCCAGGAGGTGCGCTGGATTCCGACGTCGTAGGCGACCTGGGCGCCCTGCAGGCGGGCCGCGTAGTCGTTGTAGTGCACGGAGTAGACGGGCTCGAGCGCGCTGGTCGACGGGTCGCGGAAGGCCCACTTGGGGTGCTTCTTGTAGCGGCGCAGCGCGACACCGTGGGCGGCGATGCGCGGGATCGGTGCGGCACCTGCGGCGACGAACGCGATCTCGTCGGTCAGTCCGATCGGGCCCTTGGTGATCACGTCGAGGTCGTCACCGATCTGAACGTCGTCCCAGTAGCGCGGTTCGGCACCACGCGGCGCCTCGGCGAGGATGTCCGACTCGATCCGTTCGAGCTCGGCCTCGGTCCAGGGGTGTGGAAGTTCGACCTTGCGGGACTCACGCTTCGCTTGCATCTCGGTGCGCTCGAACCGCATCCGCGAGCAGATGAATGTTGCGGCGAGCTCGTCGTTCTGGTTGCGGTACTCCTGCCGCAGGTAGTCCTTGATCCGTCGGCCGGCGAAGTTACTTGCGTCGGTCGGGCCGTCGAACCCGTCGAAAACCACCTTCGCGGTGATCTTGTCGTCGACACGGATCGGTTCGTGGAAGTTGATGGTGGTTTCGCAGTGGAACCCGCCGAGGCCGGGCCATCCGACCTGGACCGAACCCAGGCAGGCGAAGATGAACGACGGCGGAGCGATGATTCCCTTGTGCGCTGTGGTCGACGCATACTCCTCGTCGGTCCACAGCGGGTTGTCGTCACCGATGCCTTCGCAGAAGCGCAGGATGGCCAATCGCGTTGCGTACTCGTTGTTCACCGCTGAGGCGGTGCGCAGTTCGGTGCCGATCAGTGCGCGCATGTTGTCGAGCATCTCGTCGGTGAACTTCGCCTGCGCGAGCTCGCGCCCGATCTGGGGGTCCTGTGTCTGGGTCATGGTTCTCCTTTGGATGTATGAGCCTGCGGTGAGTTGGCTGCAGCCTTTCCAGCTGGGTCAGCTCAGGGTTGAAACGACAGACTTCGTCTCGAGGTAGTTCTCCATCGCCTCGGGACCGCTCTCGCGACCCCATCCCGACTGGCGGTAGCCGCCGGCAGGCATGTGCACTCCGCCGGCGCGATGCACGTTGATGCCCACGCGCCCGGCACGCAGTCGCCGCGCGATCGAGTGGCCGACTGCGCCGTCGCGTGTCCACACGCTCGAGGCCAGCCCGAACGAGCTGTCGTTTGCGAGGGCGACGGCCTCGTCGACATCGGAGAACGGCATCACCCCGAGGACGGGCCCGAAGATTTCCTCGCGCATGACGGCCATGGTCTGGTCGACGTCGGCCAAGACGGTGGGCTCGAAGAAGTAGCCCTTGTCGCCGATCCGGTTGCCGCCGGACACGACGCGGGCGCCTGCCTCTCGGCCACCGTCGACGTACGCGGTGACGCGTTCGAGTTGCTTGCGGGAGATCAACGGACCGAGATCGACGTCCGGGTCCGCTCCGTAACCGATGCGCAGTCGACGGCCTTCTTCCGCGACACCTTCGACGACCTGATCGAAGACCGCTTCGTGAACGAACAGTCGGGTACCCGCGGCGCAGACCTGGCCGGTGTTCCAGAAGACCGCGCCTGCCACTCCGGGAATTGCGGCCGTGAGATCGGCGTCCGGCATGACTATGACCGGTGACTTGCCGCCGAGCTCGAGGGACAGTTTCTTGATGTTGCCGGCACCGGCATGGATGATCGAGCGTCCGACTTCGGTCGAGCCGGTGAATGCCACGGCATCGACGTCGTCGTGCTCGGCCAACGCGGCTCCGACGGTCGAGCCGGGGCCGGTGACGATGTTGACCACACCCGCAGGGACGCCGGCTGCGAAGAGGATTTGTCCCAGCCACAGAGCGGTGAGTGGGGTTTCGGCGGCGGGCTTGAGGACGCAGGTGCATCCGGCGGCGAGGGCGGGGGCAAGTTTCTTCGATGCCGAGATCAGCGGGGCGTTCCAGGGCACGATCATCGCCACCACGCCGACCGGTTCTCGAAGCGTGTAACCCTGGATGCGCCGTTCGGCGGGGCCGAGGTCGGCGGTGCGCCCGTGGGTCTTGTCTGCCCATCCTGCGTAGTACTGGAACTGCGCGGCCGCTTCGAGCACCATGGCGCGGGCTTGGGGAACCGGGATTCCCATGTCCTGGCTCTCGAGCGTGGCCAGTTCGTCGGCCGAGGCCTTGATCAGCTCGGCGGCCCGCCACAGGATTGCACCCCGCTGTTGCGCCGGCAGCTTCATCCACCGCTCTTCGTCGAAGGCGCGGCGGGCGGCCGCGACCGCAACCTCGGCATCCTTCTCCGAACCGAGCGCGACGTCCGCGATCTTCTCGCCCGTTCCCGGGTCGTAGGTCGGAAACGTCTGCCCCGAGATCGACGAGAGCCAACTCCCGTCGATGAGCATCGGTGCGGGCCCGTTATCTTCCTGCAGGGGAAAAGACCAGCTCTGCGGCTGTGTCGTCATGAACGTCTCTCCTTGTGAATGGACGGCCGGTTCTGAGTGCAGACCGGCTGGACGTGACGGTGTTCTCGTGTCGGCGGCACTCGCTGGCGCAAGGTCAACAAAATGCGATAGTTCGTATATTAGAACTCTTGGTTGTATTTGGGAACACTTCCAGGCAAAGAATTCCCTGAACCGGCCAGACGCCGGCGAAACGCGGAGGACTGAGCTTGCGGCTACCAGGCTTGATCGAGGATGCTGCGCAGCCCGTCGCGATCAGCAGGACGCGGGACCGCGGTGACGGCCCAGTCGTGCAGTGTGTGCTCGACAATGTCCGGCAGGTCGGCCTGCTCGATGCCGACATCGCGAAGTCGTAGCGGAATCCGCGCAGAGGTCAACACCTCTTCGATCGCGGTGACGGCATCGGCCGGTGAATCAGCTCCCCGCTCACCCAGCAGACGCGCGATCCGAGTCAGGGCCTCGTCGGTCACGCCGAGATTGAAACGCATCGTGTGCGGCAACAGAAGGGCTTCGACGACGCCGTTGCCCACCGTCGATCGGGGCCCCACCGCATGTGAAAGCGCTTGCGCCAAACCCGTTCCGGCGTGATCACTGCCCTGCCCAGCGAGGAGCGCGCCGAACATCAACTGAACGGCGGTCTCGGCGTCGGGCCGGTCGCCGACACGGCCCAGCCACGTCGTCAATACGGTCAGTGCGTGGCCGAGCAATGCTTCGGCCAGCGGGTTCCCGCCCGTCGACTGCATCCCGTCCACTGCCAACGCGAGGGCGTTGAGCGACGACGAACGTATCAGCGACGCCGGCGCGGTCAATGCCACCGCCGGATCGAACACAACCCCCGCCGCGCGCGCCTTCGGATCGAACAGCGCCAGCCTCTCCCCTGTCGCGGGATCCCTCACAGCGGCGCCGGCCTTGGCGTAAGCGGTCGTCGGCGTGGACGGTACGACCCACATCGGAACCTTCGGGGCAGACAGGCGCGGACTGATCATCCGGCCGTCGTCCGCGCGCCGGGTGCACAAGTCGCGGGCATCTCCCTTCTCACCCGCCAGAATCACCGCTGCCCGCGCGGTGACGACCGCGGAGCCGCCGCCCAGCGCCACGACTGCAGTCGCCCCGGAGTCGATCAGCACATCGCGTGCCTTCTCCACAGACGGCAACGGGCTGTGTTCGCGCACCTCGCTGAAGCGCGCCACCAACCGTTCTCCGATGGCCGATTCCACGCGACGAAGCGCCTCGTCGTGAGCAAGCATCGATGCGCCACAGACCAGCATCACGCGCTGGGGGCTGGGACGATCGAGTTCTTTCGACAGCAGGTCGAGGGCGTTCTCACCCGAGTAGGTGCGAAACGCCGGGGTCGTGTGCCGCACGGCCAACACGGTCATGGGGAGCCTTCCGGGGTCGGTGAGTTCTAGACGTCTTCTCCGTCCCGAGCTTAGCGGCGTTGTTCTTATATAGGAACCCTAGGTCGTATATACAGCCATATGACGGCTGTCGGCAGTGCAGAAAGGAAGGAGCTACCCCGAGCGTGGTCGAGAATCGACTCTTTTCACCCCGACCTTCGGACCCATGTTGCGCGAGAGCGCGACCCCGACAACCAGCACGAACGCCGTTGCGGCAATGAACCAACCCATTCGATGCAGTCCGGCATCGTCGATTTCGTGACCGGCAGTCACCTGAAGCACCACCACCGAGAGATTGGCTCCGATGAACGCCATTGTGCGGAACATGCCGATAGCAGTGCCGACTTCCTCGACCGAGGTCACCGAATTGACCAGGCTCTGATTGCCGATGTTGTTGAATCCGTTGGGAATGCCGAGCACCGCGGCGACAAGCAGCAACACCAGCAAGGGTGCCGTCGAACGCTCGACGGACGCAATCAGCACTCCCCCGATCATCAGAGCGATCGTGCCGACGAGAAGGGTCGCCCGTGCCCCCGCCCTCCGGTAGACACGAGACCCGACGATCGTGGAGAAGACGCTGACCCCCGCGACCGGCAGCATCGTCAGGCCGGCTTCGATCGCACTCATCCCCCTCACATACTGCAGCCACTGGGGGATGCCGAAGAACACGCAGTAGAAGCAGGTATAGGTGACCAGTGTCCGGCCAAGCGTGTTACTGAGCGCACGGTTGCGTACCAGTGCACGAACATCGAAAAAGGGTTCGGGTGCCCGCCACTCCCACCAGACGAACAGGGCGAGTCCGCTTCCGGCCACAGGCAGTAGCCACCACGAGGGACTGTCGCGAAGCGAGACGAGTAGCAACATCAGCGAGGTGATCGCGACGAGGAACATCCCGATTCCGACAACATCGAGCGCACGGAGCGCTTCGCGTACCGACGCCGGGTGTCCGCCGGCGAACCCCACATCCGCATGCATGACAGCGATAGCACTGAGCAACACGACGGGAAGGTTCACCCACAGAATGGACTGCCATCCGAAGGTACCCACGAGCAAGCCGCCGATCGTGGGCCCGAGGGCAGCGACGGACTGGCCGCACACCACCAGCGTGGTGAGCGCGGTGCGCGACTGCCGCCCGTAACGCTGCGCATAGCTACGGATCATTGTCATCGCGTTGGGCATGTGCGCCGAAATACCGCAGCCAAGAAGAACGTACGCGACAATCAGCCATCCCACATCGGGGGCCAGCATTCCGACGATCGAGCCGGCAGCGGCCAGAACCAGGCCACCGACGAATACGCGTCGCGCTCCGAAGAGTGCGCCCATGCGGCCTGCCGTGGGCGCACCCACCGCCGTGGTGATGTACATCGCCGAAATGACCCAGGACACTCCCGAGGTCGACCCGAATTGCGCAGCGATGCCGACGATGGCAACGGCGATCATCGACGAGTTCAGCGGCTGCAGAACACTACCGGTCGCGAGCGCTCCACTCACACGGAACGGGATCGGCCGGCCTTCTGAGGCAGGCGGGATCCGATTGCCGACAGCCGTCACGACTGCGCCTCCGGCGGCCGGGCCGAGCCGGGCGCCTCCGCGAGACGGGCCAACAGGCCGCCCGCAAGGAACAGCAACTCCCGCTCGACATCGGTGCAACGTTCCTCGATCGCGGCCGCGAGCCACTCCCTACGCCTGGCCCGATCCGCCGTAAGGGTACCGACACCCACTTCGGTAATCGAAATAAGCTGCGAACGAGCGTCTTTAGGATCGACGGAACGAGTGACCATCCCCCTGCTCTCCAAGGAGCAGACCGTGCGAGCGATGGTCTGCGGAGCCACCTGCTCGAGGTCGGCGAGAGCGCGTGCACTCAACGGCCCCGACCGATCCAGATGAGACAGGGCCTGCATCTGCGTCGGCGACATCAGATGTCCTGAGCTCTTACTCCGGATCCTACGGCTGAATGCGACGACGTTCTCCCTCAACCGATCGACACGTTCATCCATCAGCTCTCACCCACCAAACTAGTCAGTTTTGCTGTTTTATTCGGACGAATCATTCAAGCTTCCTGCGTCCGATGTGGGAATGATACACAGCATGACTGTCTAATTTGGTGGATGTAACCAAGCCGACAAAGCCACGTGGGGCACGATCAGGCCCTGTCGATCACGCATACGAAGTCATTGGACGCGCGAGCGAACGCGGTGGGAAGTGTCTGCTGTTCCGTGTACTGGCAGTTCCTTCTTCACGTCCAGGCCGCGATCTACCGTCGTGACATGGACAACCAGATCGAGGTGCGCGAGTTCCTCCGCACGCGGCGCGGGCGGATCGGCCCGGCCCAGGCCGGCCTCGTCACCGGCACCGGGCATCGCCGAGTGCCGGGACTGCGGCGTGAGGAAATCGCGCTGCTGGCCGGAATCAGCATCGACTATTACGCCCGGATGGAACGGGGCAACCTGGCCGGTGTCTCCGATGACGTCCTCGACAGTCTGTCCCGGGCTCTACAACTCGACGAAGCCGAAACCCGGCACCTCTACGACCTCACCCGCGCCGCGCAGCCGCAGCCGAGCCGGCGACGTAAACGTGGCGACGACCGGACAGCCCGTCCGAGCCTTCGACGTTTCCTCGACGCGATTACCGGCACTCCCACCTGGGTGTGCAACCAGCGCATGGATTTCATCGCGGCCAACCCCCTCGGGCACGCGCTGCTGGCACCGCTGCTGACCGATCCGGCAAACCAGGGCAACAATGCCCGTTTCGTCTTCCTCAGTCCCGCCGCCCGCACCTACTATCCCGCTTGGGAACGCGGAGCCGACGACATCGTCGCGAACCTGCGCGCCTATGCGGGACGCAATCCGCTCGACAAGGGTCTCACCGATCTCATCGGCGAGCTCGTCACTCGCAGCGACGATTTCCGGATCCGCTGGTCGGTAGGCAAAGCCCGCTTCCAGCGGAGCGGAGTAGAGCGTATCCACCACCCCGAGGTCGGTGAACTCGAATTCGCCTACGAAGCAATGGAACTCACCGACAACCCCGGATGGACGATGTTCGGCTACACCGCTGAATCCGGGTCCCCCACCGAAGAGCGTGTCAAGCTCCTCGGCAGCCTCACCGCAACCCGGAAAACGTTGGAGCCCGACGCGCTCTGAGCACGCGAAGAGGGCGATCCCTGCCCGGGTCCCACCGGTCACAACAGGGTGAAGATGCCCCACGACAGCAGCGGGCCGATGATCACCATCGAAATACCCCACAGAGCGAGCCTCCGAAACAGCGCCGCGCGCTCGTCCGGCCTGGCGTTCGCCAGAACGAGGGCCCCCGCAATGCCCATCGGACTGGCGTCGACAACCGTTGCAGAGATGGTGACGGGCCCGACGACGTTGAGAACGCTGACCCCACCGTCGGACACCATCGGTAGCCCTAGCGGCAAACTTGCACCGAGAACACCCAAAGTCGAGGTGAAAGCCGAAGTGATCGCAGTGATGAAGGAGAGAACGAGTATGCCGATTGCAGGTGATTCGAAATTGTACAGTTGGTCGCCGATGGCCCCGAGCGTTCCGATTTCAGTCAACACCGCGATATAGCTGAGCACCCCGGCGACCAGCACCATCACCGGCCACGGCATCTTGGGGATGAGGTCCTCGCTGTTGCGTTGGAAGATCAGGGCCAAGACGACAGCCAGTGTGAGGGCAACGAATCCGACATCCAGATCGAGCAGGACCGCGGAGAGGACCAGGAGTACGATCGCCGCCATGGTGCATCCCTGATACACCGTTGGCCGCCCCACAGTTTTCGCCGGCAATGTGATTGTGGTCGAGGCGGCGCCCGACGGCCCAGCCGATTGGCCGGTAGAAGACGGCTCGTGCGCGTCTACCGGATCGAACGGAACCTCGCGGTCACCTGACGATCGGCGGGCACGAATGAGCTTTCTGCCACCGAAGAGGAAAAAGGCTGCAGCACAGATTATTCCGTGCACCACGACATGGCAGGCGAACAGTTGCGCCGGGTGTGATTCGAGGCCCGCATCCTTCAGGAGTCGGTCAGTGAAGACGCCGTCGATGGCGATCGGGCTGAACAGCCCGGCCAGTACTCCGTGCACGACCATCAGCGCCATCATGAAGATGCTGACTCCGAATTGGCGGGCAAAGCGGACGGCGACGGGCATCAGAAGCGCCACGACTGCAGCCGAATACGTTCCGACACCGGTAGTGAAGGCTCCCGCGAAGAAAAGGATGAACGGAACGAGGACTACTCGGTTTCCCACGAGCTTGAGAAGGAAGTCCATTATGTAGTCCATCGTCCGACTCGCCTCGACGACGGCGAACAGAAACGTCACCCCGACGAGGAGCACGAACATCTCGCTCGGGAATCCGCTGACGACTTCGTCTGCAGACAGGCCGGCCAGACTGGCGATGACAAACGCCGCAGGTAGCAGAAGAATACCGAGATTGAGCTGCCATTTCGTCGCGGCTGTGAACGCCGCGACTATGACCGCCAGAGAAAGTATCTGTAGGGCACTCATGTCGTCCTTGTTCGTTCTAGTGAGTAGAGAGTAGGAGCGATTTCCCCGTGGTGCACCGTCGTGGCATCCACGGCCTCGGCTGGTTGTCGTCCCCGAGGCACCTCAACTATCGCGTCGTGCGCCGTGATGCCGCCCGAGCGACCCTTCTCCGAGTACCGCAGCCCGACGGATCTATCGCCGAGCGACCCTTCCCGATCGCGCGAAACGGACGTCGCTGCACATGCATTCGGAATGCCTGCCGTGCACGCAGGTAAACCGAGTTCGGCAACCGGACGACCGGGTCTCTTGCTCCCCCGCTCATCAACGTCCTTACCCGCCTCATCCGTGGCCCGCTGTCGCGGCCGCTCAGCCAGATCGCTCCGGTGACTGATCTGCGCAGAGCGCCGACTCGGAGACGTCGCAAAACGCACTTCGCACATACGTGCAGAGAATACGTCCGTCATGGTCCACCACGGAGTCCTCGAAGTTGATCACGCCGAGGTGCGGTCGGCTGGTCTTGACGATGTCTCGCACCCTGGTTTCGACGTAGATCGTGTCGTTCGGCCGGAGCGGGGACTTGAACCGAACCTCGTCGTAGCCGGCGAGGGCTACCAGCCTCACGCCCAGATCTGTCAGACGCGGGCGAACTGCGGGTGTCGCCAGCCCGAGAGCGAAGGCGATCACACAGGCACCCGCCAGATTGCGCTCGCCCATGTCGGACTCGAGCATCAGCGGCTTGTTCGTGTGGTATTCCGCGGTTGTCCAGGTCAGGTTCGTCATGGCGCTGAAGTCACCCTCGGTGATCGTTCGCCCCTGACTCCGGGCGGTGAACTCGAATTCGGCCGGAAGGTCGAAGGTCTCTCTTTCCTTGGCCATGATCACTTCCTGGTCAAGAAGAACTGGTACGGGTTGTTGATCAGGTCGCGGCCCACGATCACCTTCTGGATCTCGGTGGCGCCCTCGCCGATCCGGCGGATGCGGAGCTCGCGGAACCAACGCTCGAGCGGCAGTTCACGGGAGACACCGAGTCCACCATGGAGCTGGATGCAACGGTCCACGACGCGGAACGAGGCCTCGGTTGCAGCGATCTTCGCCAGTGCCGCCTCGGTGCGGAACGGACGATCCGCGTCGGCGGCGGCGGCCGCGTTGAGCACCATCAGGGTCGCTTGCCGGATGTCCTGCTCGTTCTCGACGAGCATCCAGTTCGCACCCTGGTGATCGGCCAGGCGCTTGCCGAACGACTCACGCATCTTCGTCCACTCGATGGTCATCTCCTGAGCCCGAATGGCGAGGCCGATGGTGCCGGCGCTGTACGGGATCCGGTTGCGGCTGAGTCGTTCGTTGGCCAGCGAGAATCCCTTGCCGATCTCGCCCAGGATGTTCTCCTCGGGAACGCGGACGTTCTCGAGCTGAAGCTCGGTACCGGGATCGGTCGACCGCATCGTGTGGACGATCCGGTGGACGTTGAATCCGGGCGTATCGGTGTCGACGATGAAGCAGGTGATGCCGTCGCGGCCGGGGCCACCGGTACGAGCGAACACGAGCGCGAACTCGGCCTCGTGCGCGAAGCTGATCCACAGCTTGCTGCCGTTGAGAACCCACTCGTTCCCGTCCTTCACGGCCTTGGTGCGAATGTTGCGGCCCGGGTCGCTGCCGCCGGTGGGCTCGGAGAGCGCGAAGCAGGCCCGCTTCTCACCCGAGATGGACGGCTCGAGGTACTTCTCACGCTGGTACGACGTTGCCCACGCGGACAGAAGCGGGATCTGGCCCGTGTGACCGAACGCTTCGAAGCACGGCGCGTAGAGACCGGCGCGGTGCTGCGACATCTCGATTGCCAGGAGGCAACGGGTGACCAGATCGATGCCCGGTCCGCCCTCCTTCTCGGGGAGGTCGAGGTTGTACAGCCCCATCTGCTTGGTCTTCGACACGAGGCGGTCGTAATCGGCGGCCGGCACGCTGGTCGCGTCGGGGTCCAGCGTGTCCTCGAGCGGGCGGACCTGCTCCCGGACGAACTGCCGGACCATGGTGAGCAGTGCGTGCTGCTCGTCGGAAATTTCGAACATCTTCTTCTACTCCTAGGCTTTTCGAATCAACCGTCGATCGAGAGACGTCCGCGGAACACTTCTCCACGCTCGGCCACCTTGGCCGGCAGCACCCCGTGGCGAGATCTGTGTGCGAGCACGAGTTCCGTGTAGCGGCTCTGGTACTGAACATGCTCCTCGTAGCGGAATTGCATCCCGTCGATCGCGTACTCGTCTGCCAGGGTTACGAGCTTGGAACGGAGCCCGAAGGGCTCGAGCGCGCCGGCAAATCCGATATCGATCACGGTTCCGTCCGCGTCCGCGATCTCGTACACGCCGGTCGAGACGGGAACGCTGCGCAGTTCGTCGGCAGAGCTCTTCAGCCACGGTTTCGTCATGAAGATACTCATCGGTTCTTCTCCTCCAGTAGTGCCACGGGCAATTCGACCTTCCGACTCCTGATGAACTCGGCCAAACCCTTGGCCTGCGGGTCGAAACGGCCGCCCGAGGCAGCACCACCGCCGAGAAGCCCACGAATGAGGAAGTTCACCGCCCTGAGGTTGGGCAGCTCGACCCGGAGGATCTCGCGGCCCGAGGCCTCCGGAAAGATCGCGAGTAGTCCCTCGACCGTGAGGTGTTCACGGAGCCATGCATATTCGTCGTCCGACCTGCCCCAGATCCCGACGTTGGCATGAGCACCCTTGTCGCCCGATCGGGCTCCGAAGACCTTGCCGAGCGACACCGTCTGTGTGGGACCCTCGACACCTTCGGCGGTACGGGGTGCGCCCGCATCGAGCAGCGCGGGTTCGGCCGCCTTCTTCTCCGACCCCGGGAAGTCCACCGTCGTGCCATCGGGCATGACGACTCTTTCCGTGACGAGTTCCTGCGGAACCAGGCAGGGCCAGGCCAGACCGGTTTGGGTAGGGCGTTGCTGTTTCTCGTCCTGGAAGTAGATTCCCGGATAGCTGGACAGAGCGAGGCTCATCGCCGCATCGAAGATCCGCCGACCGAGCTTGTCCTTGTCGTACGAGGAGAAGGTTGCCACCAACTTGGCCACCGACAGCTCGTTCACCGCCGCGCCGAGCTGGTCGGACCGGACGAGCCGGAAGTCCACCGAATCGAACTGCTCCGCTCCACCGAGAGCCTCGAGCATTCCGGCCTGCGCCACTGCGGCCTTGGCTTCGACGTCGTCGCCGGGGATGGCGAACGTCATCGACTGGTTGTAGGTTCCGACGCAGTTCATCGTCACCTTGACGGTGGGCGGCGGCGCCTGACCTCGAACGCCGGACATCCGCACCCGGTCAGGACCTTCCTGGGTCAACTCGATCGATCCGAGGTCCAGGATCACGTCCGTGTTGAGGTAGTTGCGTTCTCCGACCTCGTACACCAACTGGGCGGTGACGGTACCGACGGAGACCATTCCGCCGGTGCCCTCGTGCTTCGTGATGACCGAGGAGCCGTCGGCGTGCATCTCCGCGATCGGGAAACCCGGCCGGATCGGGTTCTCGATTTCCTCGAAGAAGGCGTAGTTGCCTCCGGTCGCCTGGGCGCCACACTCGATGACGTGACCGGCGGCGACTGCGCCGGCAAGGCAGTCGTAGTCCTCCATGTCCCAGCCGAACTTCCACATGGCCGGTCCGACCACAAGGGAAGCGTCGGTGACACGGGGGCAGACGACGATGTCGGCGCCACCGCTCAGCGCATGCGCAATGCCGCGTGCACCCAGGTAGGCGTTCGCGGTCGCCGGGGTCGGGGAGCTTTCGTCGTGGACCTCTCCGGTATCGATGTTGCGAAAGTCGACGCCGGCCGCGCGGAGCTCGTCCATCCGGGGAATGAGGTCGTCACCGGTGAGGTATGCGATTGCCGGTGAGACGTTCTTCTCGGCGGCAAGGTCGCGTAATGCGTCCGCCAGACCCTTGGGGTCCAACCCACCGGCGTTGACGACGATCTTGATTCCCCGCTCCACGCAGGTACCGAGTACTTCCTTCATCTGCGTCAGGAACGTGGACGCGTACCCGGGACGCCCGGCCGTCTTGGACTTCCACAGGATGTACATGGTGAGTTCGGCCAGATAGTCGCCGGTGAGGACGTCGATGTCACCGCCCTCGACCATTTCCCGGGCCGCCGACAGGCGGTCTCCGTAGAAGCCGGAAACGTTGCCGATACGCAACGGTGCGGTCATTCGTGCTCACCCCTTTCCGTCGGCGTCGGCCGTGCGGTGGGGAAGAAAGATGTCGGCGTCGCCTACGGCGCAACTGACACCGTCGGATTCCCGCACCTCACGCAATTCCACCGTCACCAGCACACCGCCGTCGACGGAGCGGTCGACGGCCGTGATCGAACCCTGGCAGGCCAGAACGTCTCCGGGACAGGCGAAGCGCCGCACCGAGTACTGGAGTCGCCGCAGCTCGCCACGCTCTCCAGCCCAGCCGGTACACAGGCTGGTGAAATACGCACCGTGCAGGTGGGACTGAACGAGAACGTTCGGGTAACCCTCGGACGCCGCGTAGGCGGGGTCGTAGTGGATACGGTGGGCGTTCCACGTGACCGCGCAGTAGCGGAACAGCTGAACCTCGGTCGGGCGATGCGTCACCGCGGGGATCTCGTCCCCGACCTCGACCTCGTCGGCGAACCGCTCGATACGCTGAATTGCACTCGTGGTCATCGGCCCAGCACCGTCCTCACGGAAGTCATGATGAGTGCTCCGTCAGCGGCGCGGTAGCGATGACGGATACGAATTACGAACATCAGCCCGGACTTGGATTCACGCGCGGTGACGTCCTCGAGCTCTTCGGTGAGCACAACCTCGGTACCGGCGATGAGAGGGGCGTGGAAGAACATCTCCTCACCACCGCCCATGATCCGAACGCCCTCGGTGGGGATCCACTGCATCTCGGCCGCGGGAGTGCCGTCGATGCGGAGATCCTCCTCGGGTCCGCCGTCGGTCCAGTCCATGTAGGACGGCAGACAATTCGGCGGAACAACGAGCCCGGCATAGCCTTTCGACCTTGCGTAGTCTTCGTCGAAGTACAGCGGATCGGTCTCGCCGATCGCACGCGCATACCGCTGTGACATGAGCGGATCGATGGTCGCCCGGATGGGATGGGACGTGGCACCGACTTGCTGCCGGATCTGCTCTACGAGCTCCATGGTCACTGCCATGAGTTGGTACCTTTCTGCTAGACGGCACCCGAGCGGCGAAGGCGCTCGATGTCGTCGGTGGAATAGCCGAGTTTCTCGGCGAGGATCTCGTCGGTGTCGCGCCCGAGCGGGCCGACCCGGGTAGGCTGGACGGTCGCCGATTCCGACATGAAGATCGGGTTTCCGAACGTGATGAAGCGCCCCTTGTCGTCGTCCAACCACCTGACGACGCCGTGCTCCTCGACGTGGGGGTCGACCAAGAGCTCCCCGAGCGTGACCACCGGAGCATTGGGGATCTGCGCTTCCTCGAGTTGGACGGAAAGCTCATCCTTGAGCTTGTCTGCCGTCCACACTCCGACGATGGTGTCCAGGTCTTCCATATCGGCGCACCTGCCGGCCATGGTGTCGAAACGACTTTCCTCGGCGTCCGGCTCCTTCATCACTTCCCGAAGGCGCTTCCAGTGCGCATCGGTGGGGCAGATCAGCGCAATCCACCCGTCCTTGGTCTTGTACGCGTTGTAGGGGGACACGGCGAGCCCGCCGTTACGGTTGCCGGTGCGTTCCGGCATGGTTCCGCCGCTGTGCACGTACCCGGCGATGTTGGACGCGAGACTGGGGATGATCGCGTCCTGCAGAGAGACCTCGACGTGTTGCCCCTGACCGGTATGTTCACGCTGATAGAGCGCCGCCAGGACACCTGAGAGCAGATGGGCCGACCCCATGAAGTCGACGACGGAGGGGCCGGTTCGCAGCGGCGGCCCTTCGTCGAATCCAGTGGTGCTCATGATCGCGGACCGGGCCTGGACCGTGAGATCCATCGCCGGCGTGCCGGCGAGCGGCCCGAATGATCCGAAACCGGTGCCCGAGGCCATGATCAGCCGGGGATTCTCGGCGTGGAGCGTGTCGAAATCGAGCCCGAACCGCTCCATCGCACCCGGCGACAGGTTCTGGACCAGGACGTCGGTCTCTTTCATGAGATCCCGGAAGACCGCCTTGCCTTCCTCGCTCTTGAGATCGAGCCGCATCATCCGCTTGCCCGAATTGAGTAGGTGGAACTGGACGGACGCGCCTTCTTCATCGGCGGTGGGCAGACGCCGATAAGGATCGCCGGCCGGGGCCTCGACCTTGATGACCTCCGCTCCGAGTCGCGCCATCAGCATGGTGCAGTACGGGGCGAAGTAGAACTGGCCCAGATCTACCACCCGGACGCCTGCGAGAGCCGTCATTCGGGGCCTCCTTGATTTTCGATACTCACTGGCGACTGATCGCCGGAACGGTCAGTCATGTCTCAAACTCTGTGACCCGCAATACATGAATAATATGCACATATTTATTGGGCGTCAAGATCCTCTGGGCGGATTACGTCTCCGCAGGCCGTCCGTCTCAGATCGACAACGTCTGGTACTCGAGGAACTCCTCGATGCCGATTCGTCCCTGCTCACGACCGATACCGGAGAGCTTGAAACCACCATGGGGAGCCCGCTTGTCCACTGGCGCACCGTTGATCCTCACGCGGCCGGTACGGATCCTCTCGGCCACCGCGATGGCGCGCCCCTGGTCACCCGACCAGACCGCTCCGGCCAGGCCGTACTGGGAGTCGTTGGCGATACGGACGGCGTCCGCGTCGTCGTCGAATGGGATGACCGTGAGAACGGGACCGAAGATCTCTTCCTGGGCCGGCGTGTGCTCGTTGGTACCGAGAAACGCGGTGGGGCGGACATAGGCACCGCGCTCGAAGCCGTCAGGACGCCCCGTCCCACCGGCGAGGAGAGTCATCCCCTCGTCGATCCCCTTCTGGATGTAGCCCTCGACGCGAGCCCGCTGCGATTCTGAAGCGACCGGGCCGAGCTGCGACGCGGAGTCGAAGGGATCGCCGACGACAAAGGAGTTGACCTTCTGCGCCACAAGCTCTTTCACCTCATCGATGCGCGAGGCCGGGACCAACATCCGGGACAGGGCGCCACAGACCTGACCGGACGAACGGAACGCGTCCTCGATACCTACGTCGACGGCGTGTGCGAGATCCGCATCAGGAAGGATGATGTTTGCCGACTTTCCGCCGAGCTCTAGCGCGACCCGCTTGACCGATCGCGAGGCGAGCTCCATCACCCGGCGTCCTGCACCCACCGAGCCGGTCAGGGACACCATCTCCACGAGATCATGCGTGGCCATCGGCTCGCCGACCTCGGAGCCGGAACCGGAGACGAGGTTGAACACGCCGCGCGGAAAACCGGCCTCCTCAACCATTTCGGCGAAGATGAACGAGACCATCGGTGCGATCTCACTACCCTTGAGGACCACCGTGCAGCCCGCGGCCATGGCAGCCCCGGCCTTGATCGCGATGGCGCGCAGGGGCGCGTTCCACGGCGTGATGGCGGCGACGACGCCCGCAGGCACACGCCGGATCCGCGTTTCGCCGAGCTTCTCCTCCCAGATGATGTCGTCGAGGTACTCGGCCAGCATGCCGAGGTCGGCGATTCCCGCCCCGGTCTGGTTGATGCGGGCGCGCTCGATCGGATGCCCGATCTCACTCACGATGGAGTGAAGGATTTCCTCCTCGCGACGCTTGGCGATCTCGTGAAGGCGGGAGAAGTACTTGCGCCGCTGCGCGACCGAGGTGGTCGACCATCCTTCGAACGCCGCACTCGCGGCATTGACTGCCCGGTCGACGTCTTCGGCACCACACGTCGGTACCTGTGCGATGGACTCCTCGGTCGCCGGGTTCTGTACGACGATGGGCTCGGCGTCGGCTTCCGGCGCGGACCATTCCCCATCGATGTAGATTTCCTTCTTGATGTTCATTGGATCGACTCCTCCAGTGGTCTCGGATGTGGTCAGGCGTGCGGATCGAGCATCTGGCGGATCACCGTCGCGTCATGGAGGTGATCCAGCGACTCGTTCAGGTCTTCGAAGGCGATGGAACCCGAGTGAAGTTTGTCCACCGGAAGGTTTCCCTCTCGAAAGAGATTGAGGTACTTGGGTATATCGCGTTCAGCGACTCCCGAACCGAGCATGGCGCCGCGGATCACCTTGTCCTCGGATACCAGCCGAGTGTTGGGGAATTCCAAGCGAGAGTCAGCGCGACTCACTCCGACGCACACGATCTCGCCGGCCTTTCGGGTGTAGTCGAACGCGCTGTTCATAGCGCGCTGATTGGCGGTCAGTTCGAATGCGAAATCGACGCCGCCATCTGTGAGATCGCGGATCTTCGCAACGAGGTCGGGGTCCGCACCGCCGAAGGTGTGCGTGCACCCCACCTCCTTTGCGATGGGAAATTTGCTGTCGAGCAGATCGATTCCGATGATCGTGGAGGCTCCGGACGCCTGCGCCGCCATCACCGAGGTGAGACCGACTCCGCCGAGCCCCACGATTGCAACGGCGTCACCGGGACGGACGCGGGCGGCATTCATCACGGCGCCGGCGCCGGTGACCACCGCGCAGCCGAAAATGGCGGCGACATCGAGCGGAATGTCTTTGTCGATCCTGATCAGGCTGCCAGGTGTCGTCACCGCGTACTGGGCGAAACACGAGACGCCACTGTAGTGGAACAACGCCTCGCCATTCAGGCTCAGCCGACGTTCGCCGTTGGGAAGCAGGCCCTGGGATCTGCTGACACCGATCCGGTCGCAGATCCCGGGGCGTCCCGCCATGCAGTAGCGGCACTGCCCGCATCCTCCGGCGGCGGACATGACGACATGGTCGCCCGGCTCGAGGCCGACGACACCCGGGCCGACCTCGCGGACTATGCCGGCGCCCTCGTGACCGCCGACAACCGGGAGAGTCCGCTTGCGCTGCCCCTCCGCGACCGAAAGGTCGGAATGACAGACGCCCGCTGCACGGACCTCCACGAGTACTTCCCCTTGATACGGCCCGTCGAGGTCGACGTTCTCGATGTGGAACGGCTTGCTCGCCGCGAATGGTTGCTCGAGCCCCTGCTCGAACATGACGGCTGCCTTCATGCGCATCGGATCGACTCCTCAGATTTCTCGAAGTGGGCCACGTCGCTCGACCTCAAAGGCGTCGTGACCTGCACCTGGAATGATCCGGGGCTGTGACCCGGATCTCGCGTTCGTAAAACATGTGTATAGTATGCATCGCTGAGAAGCAAGTGAGTAGGCCCCAATCGGCTGAGCGATACGACGGCGACGTCCACGCCCGACATCGAACTCGGCGACTGTCACGAACCCGCCGGGTACACACCACCGCCGGGGGTCGAGTGCGAAGCTCAGGGCGATCGATATGCACGTCGCCACCGAATATCACGCACCCCGGCCGAAGAGCGTCCGATTGCTCGACGACCCCTTCACTCAGGCCCTTTCGAGCGAACTCGGACGCGGCATACGCGTGGAAGTCGCGCAATCTCGATGAGACGACCTGCAAAGTTTACAAATGTGAATAACAGGTGCACTATGTGCATGTTATTAGTGATGCACACCACAATGTCCTGCGGGTCGAGACCTTCTGGTCGGATCGACCGGGCAGGACATGACCTCACGGATGTTGCGACTGGAAGGCTCAGCGCAGGATTTCCTGCACTCAACACCTCAACCGACGCGGCTCCAGAAAATCGCAAAATCGGAAGGTTCGTGATCGCCACGATGAATGCCCACCTCGCCCAGCAGCTGATCGGCGCAAACCAGCAGTTCGACCTCAGGATCGGTGACCAGTTCGAGACCGGTCGGGGTGAGCTGATCCCAGTAACCAACCCGGCGACCGGAGAAGTCCTTGCCGAGATTCGCGCCGCGGACACCGATCAGGTTCGGCGGGCAGTCGTTGCCGCACGTAGCACCGTGGAGCAGGACACGCTGGGAACTCCGGCGGAACGCTCTGCCTGCCTGCAGAGGCTTGCGGACGTCATCGAAGAGCACACGGACGAAATCCTGAATACCGTTATCGCCGAGACCGGTACACCGATCTCGACCGCCCGCGGAATGCACGTCGGAACACCGGTCCGGTACCTTCGATGGCTGGCGCAGGCCACATTGGCGGATCGCACCGAGTACCTCGGTCGTGAGCCGGGCCCGCCGGTGAACGAGGCGATGGTTGTGTACCGGCCGATCGGAGTGGTCGCCGGAATCGCCGCCTACAACTACCCCCTCATGTTCGCGGCCATGAAGGTCGGGGCAGCTTTCGCCGCGGGGTGTCCCAGCGTCCTGCTGTCGTCGCCGCACTCGCCTCTGACTCTTCTGAACTTCGGGAACTGGGTAGACGAAGCCGGCTTCCCCAAGGATGCGGTCAGCGTTCTGGCTGGCGGTGTCGAGGTCGCTCAGGCGTTGATCGACTGCCCGGATGTCGCGAAGGTGACCTTCACCGGATCCGTTCCGGCTGGAACGGCGGTAATGAAACGCGCCGCCGAGGGCTTGCGTGGCGTCGTTCTCGAACTCGGAGGGAAGTCGGCTGCGATTCTCCTTCCGTCATCCGACCCGAAGGCAGTCGTCGGATCGGTACATTCGCGGTACTTGAGAAACGCCGGGCAGGGCTGCGGCTCGCCGACGCGGATACTAGTTCACCGCAGCCACCTGGACGAGTTCCTCGCGGCCAGCCGGGAGTACTACGACAACGTCGGGGTGGGGGACCCCTTCGATCCCGACACGATCGTCGGGCCCGTGATCAGCGAACCGCACCGCGATCGCGTGCAATCGTTCGTCAACGCCGCTTTGGCCGCCGGCGGTGAGATCCTGGCGCAAGGGACTCTGCCGGACACCGACCGCGGGTGGTGGGTGCGGCCGACGCTGATCGGTGGTCTGAACAACGACGCGGAGATCAATCAGGAAGAAATCTTCGGGCCCGTTGCCACCGTGTTGGTCTACGACAATGTCGACGAGGCTGTCGCCATCGCCAACAAGTCCAAGTTCGGCCTCCACGCCAGCATCTTTGGTCCCCATGACGAGGCGATGGCACTCGTTCACCGCCTCGAAGTCGGACTGGTCACGTTCAATGGTGGCGCGCCCGTCCGATCCGACGCACCCAACGGTGGTTGGAAGGAAAGCGGCATCGGCCGCGAGCGGGGCGAAGCCGGAATCCGCGAATTCCTGGAACCCGTCACGGTCCAGTGGCCAGTGACCGATTGACCTAACCGTTCCCGTAGTAACGACGTCGACCGTGATTATCCGGGATCGCCGTCGCCCGTCGTGAATCGATCTGCAACGAAAGCGAGAAAGCCATGGCGAACGAGTCCGTCACCGAGGTGGTGACAAGCGGTTCAGCCTCGTACGAGACACCGGCGAAGCAGCGACGGCGAATCGTGCTGTCGAGCTACCTCGGCAACACCGTCGAATGGTACGACTTCTACATCTACGGCATTGCCGCAGCACTGTATTTCCCATCGATCTTCTTCGCAAGCAGTTCGCCGCTGGTGGGCACGATCGCCTCCTTCGGCACATTCGCCAGTGGATTCCTGGCGCGTCCCATCGGTGGCATCATCGGCGGCCACTTCGGAGACAGGTACGGGCGAAAGTCCGTCCTCGTGGTCAGTATGACGCTGATGGGCCTGAGCACCTTTGCCGTCGGTGCACTGCCGGGTGAAGCCAGGATCGGCGTTGCCGCCCCAGTAATCCTGGTGCTGCTTCGCCTCGTGCAGGGATTCGCGGCGGGCGCCGAGTGGGGCGGCGGAATCCTCATGATCGTCGAATCCTGCCGACAGGAACGGCGAGGGTTCTGGGGCGGCATCGGAAGTGCCGGCGTCTTCTGCGGCGGAGTTCTCGCAACACTGACCTTCACGGCGATCAGCAGCCTGCCCGACGGCATGGACGAGTATATATGGCGAATTCCGTTCCTTGCCTCGGCGGTTCTGGTGCTGATCGGTATGTGGATTCGGCTCGGGATCGTCGAGTCGTCCGCGTTCAGAGAGTCCCAGGACGCGGGTGAGGAGCACGTCCGCACGCCTTTCCTCTATCTGCTCCGCAACTACAAGCGTCAGGCTTTTGTTGCGATCGCGCTGTCGGCCGGAGCGAATATCGCGTACCAGATCTACATTACGTATGCGACGGCGTACACACGAGCCGTCGAGGGTGACATCGCGACAATACTCGGCGCCCAAACGCTTGTCGGTGTTCTCGCACTGGGCTTGACCCCCTTCTTCGGATATCTGTCGGATCTCGTCGGCCGCAAGACTGTCACGATCGCCGGGTTCGCTTTCACGGTTCCATGGGTCTACCTGCTGTTCGGACAGCTCGAAAACGGCAGCTTCGCCACCATCCTCGGACTGCTCATCCTGTGCGAAGTCGGACACTCCGCTGTCTACGGCCCGCTGAGTTCGTTCCTTGCGGAGCTGTTCCACACTCGTACGAGATACACGGGTGTTTCCCTCGGTTACCAGATCGGTGGCGCGCTGGCAGGGATGGTTCCGCTTGTTGCAGCCACACTCGTGGCCGCCGGCGGACCTGCGGCAGGTGCACAATGGGTACCCACGGTTGCTCTCGTGGCCAGCATCGTCGGAATCTTTGCGGTTCTTCTCGTTCGAGAAACCAACAAGGCCAGCCTGACCGGAGAGGCGGAATGATGTCGGTTCGAGACGAATCGTACGAGGTCTACGCATTGCGCTATGGCTCGGCGAAGACGACCAAAGCTTCGAAGTACCTGAACTACAAGGCCTACGGTGAGCCGGACGAAGAGATCGTCGCCGACTTCTACTTCTGGCTGGTGCGCAATGCCGAGCGCACCGTCCTGGTCGATTGCGGATTCGACGGCGAACGCGCTCGCCCTCGCGGGTATTTCCAGAGCAGTGATCCGGCGGCGTTGCTGGCGCGTTTCGGTGTCACACCAGCCGACATCGATCACGTCGTCATCTCCCACATGCACTTCGATCACGTCGGTAATGTCGGCCTCTTCCCGAACGCGACCTTCAGCGTTGCCCGGGACGAATTCGACTTCTGGACCGGTCGCTACGCGGAGCGAAAAATGTTCGCGCTCTTCGCCGAAGCCGAGGAGATCAAGACCGTCGTCGAACTTCACCAGTCCGGCCGGGTGCATTTCGTGGACGGGCCGGAGACCATCCTCCCAGGAATCACGGTCACACCGATCCGCGGCCACACTCCGGGCCAGATGATCACGGAGGTGAAGAGCGGAGACCTGAATATCGTACTCGCATCCGATGCCCTTCACTTCTACGAGGAGAAGGATCGCGACCGCCCATTCTGGATCTACTGCGACCTCGAGGGTATGTACGAGGGGTATGAGCGTCTGAACGAACTTGCAGAGCAACCCGACACGGTGGTCGTTGCAGGCCACGACCCCGACGTCATGCGACGGTTCAAGACGATCGACGACGACTGCGTGGATCTGACCGCACCGAACAAGACCGCCGCAGACAAGCGGCCCTGAACGTAGAGATCGCACCACCAGCCGACCGAACCGTCACGGATTCGATGCGCAAGAACGCGCCACCCCTGCCCACGAACCGAACCGTCTTTCGCGCTTCAGATTCGACCGCTGCGATCCGGGTGAATGCGGGAGAATCGGACATAGCAAGCACCCCAGTCAGGTCGACAGTAGTGGCATGGGCGTGTCTCGCCGCGGTCCTGCGCGCAGTCAAGGGAACGAATGATCGACGACCGTCGTGCTGAGCACAGGACAACCGCGTCCCGGCACCCGAGTGCCCAGCAGCGAAAGTCGTTGCCCGCGAAACCCGGCAACGGGCCGCGGCTGCGACACCGAAGCTGCATTACAGACCTGCTGCGAGTGGATGCTCTACCCTTGATCATGGTATTGACCCGCAGGCAACGAGACTCGCGGTACCACCCCCGCGGGTGGGCGATGCTAGTTCGGGGACGGCATTGTCCCGGTGCTGGACTGAGCCCCGCCGATGCGGCGACCCGAGGACAACCATTTGCCTCCGTCGACGACGAGAACTGCACCGTTGATGAAGGATGCCGCCGGCGACAACAGGAAGACCGCCGGCCATGAGATTTCGTCGACCGCTCCGACACGTCCGAGTGGGACCGAGTCGGCGAGTCGATGGAGGTCGTCGTTCACCGCATTATCGGAAACTCCCGTTGCCCGGTCCACCCCGGCAGTCGGCGTATAGCCCGGCGCCAAGGCGTTGACCCGGATGTCGTGCGGCCCCCACTCCACGGCGAGACTCTTCGTGAGGCTTTCGACGCCGGCTTTCCCCACCCCGCCGTGAATTCGTCCTGGATTTCCGGTGAACGGGGAGGTACTGGTGATGTTCAGGATCGCGCCTCCCGTCCCTCTCGCGATGACGCGGCGACCGAACTCCTGGCAGGTGTAGAAGGTCCCGAAAGCGTCGGTCTCCACCACCGCGCGGAACCCGTTGGGGGTCAATTCCTCCGAGGGGCAGGTGAACGTTGCGCCCGCGTTGTTGACCAGCAGATCAATGGGACCTACTGCGTCCTCTGCAGAAGCGACGAGTGCGGCCACGCTCTCGGGATCGCGCACATCACAGGTGGCCGCGATCGCCTCACCGCCGATGCCCTGAATTTGGTCACACACATCGTCGAGCACATCCCGGCGGCGCCCGCTCACCACAACCCGCGCTCCGCATTCCGCGAGCCCCAAAGCGATTTGCCGTCCGATTCCACTACCTCCGCCCGTGACGATCGCGGCCGATCCCGCAAGCAATCCTGGTACGAACGGAGTGCGCATTTTCGAATTTCCGACCATGGAAAAGCAACCTCCTTCTCAGGCAGGGATCACTCCCTTGCAGCTTCGTGCGTAGTAAGTCGCTTCCCCTGACAGCACCGTCCAGTACATGCTGGCGGGACGAGGCGAAGTGATAAAGATGAGGTCCCGGACGACCACGCGATCACGCTGTGAAATGCGTTGGCCGTGGCGATCCGGATTGGAGAACCTACGGGATGGGAAGCTTCAACGCATCGGCAAAGTTTCGACGCGAGTACTCTTCCCACTCCGCCAAGTGCAGCGCCATCTTCTCGTACGCTGCTTGCGGATCGCGTTCGCTCAGTGCGTCGTAGATGAGTTGGTGATCTGCGATCACCCCCATGTAGCGGCGAGCGGAGTAGCTCACTCCGACCACGGCGCCATCCATGATCCCGTGCAACGAATCGGCGAGATGGTGGAACAAGGGGTTTCCCGACGACCACGCGATCACGCTGTGGAAGCGGGTGTTCAGGTCGTTGAAAGCGTTCACTTGTTCGCGATCATCGACGATCCGGCGCATTTCGATGATCGTCCGTTCGAGTTCCTGAAGTGCTTCCGAGTTGATCCGCTCCGCGGCCAGTTGGCAGATCATCGGCTCGATCGCCGAGCGGACCTCGACGATCGCCTCGAACGGAGTCCTCTCCATCCGCATCATGAACGAAATCGTCTTGGCAAAATGGCCGGAATCAGGAGCCTGAACGTAGGGGCCACCGTTGAGGCCCTGCCGAATCTGAATGGCCCCTTGGTACTCGAGCAGACGGAGCGCCTCGCGTACTGTCGTCCGACCCATTCCGTACTTCTCGACCATCTCCCGCTCGGGAGGCAACGGGTCACCCGGCACCAGGCGTTCCCCGATGATGTCGGACAGGATCGTCTCCGCTAGCAGAAACGAAGACTTCTGCGGCCTGCGCGGCAAGCGTTGGGCGGAGGGCAAAGCCATCGCACCGAGGTCGTTGTTGCGGTAGTTCACAGGCTCGGTCGCGGCGGGGCGGCTCTGACCTTCTGGCGCGGTGGGTATGTCCTGAGGCATTGCGGCGCTCCCTTCAATTCCTGTCGATCTGCCCTGCGGCAGCCACACTCGATCGGGCCCGACACACCTGCCCGCCGGGAGGAACAGGTACACCCGCACCGGGCGTCCCTGCCTTCCTCGTCCATGGACGTCGAGTGACTCGCCAAGGATCACCCCTTGCCGACTCCGCTCTTGCGGAATGCGTCGCACACATTCGCGCCTCGACCCCGAAGGATCCAGACGAACGTGTCGAACATTGTCATGGTAGCGGGCTTTGCGCAGGGCGGTCAAGAAACCCGCGAAGCGGTTGACGCGGCAACGCCGGGGGCTTCACAAAGGGGCGTGACTGGGTCCGAGATTCTCGTATTCCATTACAGGAATCAGTATTTCGAACAACGATGAGGACCGCGTCCTCGTTGCTGCACGCGCAGCACCTCCAGCGGGCCCGGTCGCCACGGGGGTTTACAAAGCCGGAAAACAGGTGCAATATGTGCATGTTCGTAGTGACGCAGGACACAGACCCCTGCGGGAGGGGTGTGACTCCTCCCGATCAACGGAACACCCACCGAGGGTTTCGGCGGATGGCACCGGTCGAGGGCTGCGCAGATCCCCCGGATCGGCTGCACGCATCGACCGTCGGCGCGCGCAGCGCGGCGCCCACAACTAAGGAGTTACGCGATGCAAGGCTTGGTTTTCGAAGGAGACCGACTGGTTTCCCTCGCGGAGTTTCCAGATCCGTCCCCACGGCCCGGCGAGGTGGTCGTGCGCGTCATGGCATCAGGGATGTGCGGCAGCGACCTGCACTACTACCGAGCGGAAAACGACGGAACTCCTGCCGAGAGCCGGTGTATCGGTGGGCATGAGCCGGCCGGTGTCGTGGAGTCGCTCGGACCGGGAGTCAATGGCGCCCGACTGTCCGTAGGGCAGCGGGTCATGGTGCACCACTACTCCGGGTGTGGGACATGCATGAACTGCCGCTCGGGCTGGACCCAGATGTGTACCTCAGCGCCCGCCAAGGTCTACGGCAAGAACGCCCACGGTGCACATGCGCAGTACATGGCGGTCCCCGCGGCGTGCGTGCTTCCGCTGCCCGATGAGCTGTCGTTCTGCGCCGGCGCCGCCATCGGATGCGGCACCGGCACCGGCTGGGGCGCTCTCGAGCGCCTGGGTGAGGTGGGCGGGCTGGACCTCGTAGTCTTCGGCCAAGGTCCGGTCGGCCTGTCGACCACCATGCTGGCGACTGCACGCGGCGCCAGGGTCATCGCCGTCGACCCTTCTGCCTCTCGGTTGGAACAGGCTTCGAAATTCGGTGCAGCGGACACGGTGAACCCGGACTCGGTCGATCCCGTCGAGGCGATTCGCGAGCTCACCGCGGGTGCCGGTGCCGCTGCAGCCGTGGAGACCTCGGGTGCGACGGTCGCTGCTACTGCCGCGCTGGACGCACTGGCGAACTGGGGACGGCTGTGCGCCGTGGGACTGGGGGGCACGATTGCCTTCGACGTCCGTACGTTCCTTTCCCGACAGGTCACCGCGATGACGTCGTGGTCGATGTCGAGCGTGCAGCAGATGGCCTGTGCTGACTTCGTCGCGCGCCGCAACCTGCCCGTGGACGACTTGTTCAGCCATCACTGGTCGCTGGACGAGGCAGTCCATGCCTACGAGGAATTCGACAAGCAGAGCGCCGGCAAGGCTGCGTTCGTCTTCTGAGTGCCGATCGTGAACAAGCGCCCAGCCGGCGCGGAACAACCGAAAATTTCCTTTGGAGGACTAGGCATGGCATCGACCAAGAGCCTGTTGCGGAGCAAGCGCAACAGGCACCGTTCAATCCTGACTGCGGCCACCGTGGCGCTGTCGCTTGCGCTCACAGCATGCGGGGGCGCCGGAGCAGGTGAAGTCGCCGAATCGGGTCCGCCGGTGACAGTGGACGACGCGGAGTGGAACGCGCTCGTCGACGCTGCCAAGAGTGAGGGAGAGCTGGTGGTGTACTCGTCCCTGAGCGGCGTGGAGACCAGCTTCGAGAAATTCGAGGAGGCGTACCCCGGCATCTCGATCACCGTCGAACGGGCGCCCACCAGTGACCTGATCACCCGCCTCGACCAGGAGGGCGCCGTCAACGCGCCGGGGGCGGACGTCACCCTGCACTCCCAAACGGGCTGGTTCGACGCGAGCGACGAAGAGGGCCGGTTCGCGGCCCTGAAAGTCGGGCCCGATCAGGCGGCTGCGGGTTGGGAGGACCACCTCGACGGCAAGAGCTATCCCTTCGTTTTCTCCAACGCGTACGTCGTCGGCTACAACACCAAGTCGGCCCGTCCGGTGAAGAACATGAGCGAGTTCCTCAACGTTGCCGCCAACGCAAAGATCGGCGTAATCGATGCCGAAATCTCTACCGCCCAATCATTTCTGTACTCTCTCTGGCAAGACGCGTACGGCGACGACTTCATGAAGCGTATCTCCGACCTCGACCCCACCGTCTACAGCAGCAATGTGCCGCTCGCGCAGGGCCTTGCCGCCGGCGAGATCGACTACGGCATCGGGTTGGCTCCGTCGACGGTGGTCGGTCTGAAACAGGAGGGGGCGCCGGTCGACTACGTCGTCCCCGACGAGGCGACCTCCGGCGTGCCGTATCACGCTGCCGCGCTGTCCAATGCGCCTCACCCCAATGCCGCGCAGTTGTTCGTCAACTGGCTGATGAGCGAAGCGGGCGCCGCACAATTCGTTGCACATCACGCACCGGCGTCGACCCCCGTAGCCACGACGGGCTCGATCCCGTGGGGCGAGATTCCGACGCCCGAGGACAGCGGCTGGACCCAGCAGGACCACGAAGAATTCATCAAGTCCGAATGGACGCCGCAGTTCGGCTGAGCTCACCGGGGCACACCCGGCTCAGCGGCGCGCCCCGCCAAGAATCTGATGACCCGCCCGAAGGGGTAACCCGTGACAACCACCACCACCAAACCCACCACGTCCAAACCGGCCACCACCTCCGCCATCGACGAAGATCTCACCCGAGGTTCACTCCCGACGCTGCTCGACAGGTACGGCGGTAAGGCCGCCTGGTACGTCTTCGCCCTCGGCCTCGCTCTCTTCGTCCTCGCGCCGATCGTGCTGTTCTATTCACGGGCGTTCGGCGACGGTGCCGCAGCCGTCCGCAATCTGACGGATGTCCCCAACCTCGCCACCATCCTTTTCAACACCGTTGTGCTGGCCGCAGGAGCGACGGTCGTCGCGGGTGTTCTCGCAGTGGCCCTTGCAGTTCTCGTCATGCGCGTTCCGATCCGGTGGAGAGGGTTCGCCGCATTCCTGCCGCAGCTCGGGCTGGTCATCCCTCCGGTGGCAACCATCGTCGGATGGATCTTCATCTTCGCCCCGACAGTGGGTTACGGAAACACCCTCCTGCGGAGCCTTCCGTTCTTGGGACGGATGGGCGAAGGTCCGATCGACGTCTACTCGATGCCTGCAATCATCCTCATCACCGGTACCGAACTGGCCGGTATCGTCTTCGCCTTCGTCTTTGCCAGGTTGCACGAGATCAGTGGCAGTCTCGTCGCCGCCGCCAAACTCTCCGGTGCCTCCGCATTTCGCAGCTTCACGACCATTACGCTCCCGCTGCTGCGGCCCTCGCTCGTGGCAGCACTCGTCGTAGCATTCCTGCTCGGTCTGGGGCAGTTCACTGCCCCGCTGCTGCTCGGCTCGGCCGACGGCATCGACGTCCTCACCACGGAGATCTTTCATATCCGCGAGAAGTTCCCGATCGACTATGCCGCCACCGCGGCATTGGGGCTGCCGCTGCTCGTCCTCGGAATCGGATCGATCCTGCTTCAGCGAGCCGTGATCGGCGACCAGCGACGTTATGTGACACAGGGAGTCGGTGGAAGCGTCTCGACGCAGACCTCGCGCTGGGCACTCGCGGCTGTTGTCTTCTACACATTCATCACGTGCATCGTTCCGCTTCTCGCCATCACGCTCGTCGCCTTCTCTCCCTTCTGGAACGGCGACCTCACCGACATGTCGTTTACGACAAAGCATGTGGAAACCACGCTGGCCAACCCCATTGTGACCGGCGCCGTGTGGAACAGCATCACGGTGTCCATCATCGCGGCACTGGTCGTGCTTCCCCTCGGATTCATCGGAGCCCTCGTGATGAGTGGAGTCGTGAAGGCGCCGCGCCCGATCCAGTACATTCTCGACTTCGTTTTCGTCGGACCGCTCGCCGTTCCTCGCGCCATGCTGGGTCTGGCCGTGCTCTACGTCTTCCTTCGACCGCCGTTCAACCTCTACGGCACACTGGCACTTTTCGTCGTCGGATACATCTTCATCGTCCTGCCGTTCTCCTTGCGATCCCAGCACGCAAGTCTTGTCGGAGTGCATTCGTCGTTGTTCGAGGCCGCGAAGGTCTGCGGCGCAAGCCAATTACGAACCATCCTGGATGTCGCGCTTCCCCTGACGAAACGTGGAATGGCAGCAAGCCTGGCCGTCATGCTCGTGCTCCTGTCCCATGACTTCGCGGTCTCGGTCATGCTGCGTTCTCCCGGCAACCACGTCATGGGCACGGCTATCTACGAGTTCTGGGAAGGCGGCGTCTACCCACAGGTTGCCGTTATGGCCCTCGTGATGTCGGGCGTCACCGGAATTCTTCTCGCCCTCACCGTGTGGGTCGGCGGCCGATCCGCACTACAGAACATGTAAAGGGAGCAAGACATGGAACTCATGACAGAGCCAAGAACAACCACGTTGACGCAGGAGGATTCCGCAACAAGGACAGACAGCGCCACGCTGTCCGGAATCACCAAGACCTTCACCGCCAAGGGCAGGACCGTGCACGCGGTCAAGGATGTCGATCTCAGTATTCGGTCGGGTGAGTACGTCGTGATTCTCGGCCCGAGCGGTTGCGGGAAGTCCACGTTGCTGCGATGCGTCGCCGGACTCGAAACGCCGACCCAGGGTTCGATCAGCCTGCAGGGTCAGCCGGTCTACGACGCCCAGCGGCGGATCAACGTGAAGCCCAACGCGCGCCAAGTCGGCATGGTCTTCCAGAACTACGCGCTGTGGCCGCACATGACGGTGGAGAAGAACGTGGCCTACCCGCTGCGCATGCGGAAGCTACCGAAGAGCACCTGGGACAAGCGGGTCTCGGAGGTGCTGGAGGCTCTCGAGTGCGAGGCGCTGGCGAAGCGACTCCCGGCAGAGCTCAGCGGTGGTCAGCAGCAGCGCATCGCACTCGCGCGAGCGCTGGTCTACGAGCCTGCGATCCTGCTGCTGGACGAACCGTTGAGCAACCTCGATGCCCTACTGAGGGTTTCACTCCGCACAGAGCTGATGAGGCTACACCGAGCGCTGGGTTACACCGCCCTCCACATCACCCACGACCAAGAAGAAGCGCTCGAGATGGGTGATCGGGTCGTTCTGATGCGCGCCGGCAGCATCGAGCAGATGGGCCCGCCCGAGCAGGTCTACGCCCGGCCGGTCTCTCCCTACGCCGCCCACTTCCTGGGGGTGCGCAACCAGACGTCGGTCGAGGTGGGCGACGGCGTGCTGCACAGCAGGATGGGGGTGATCCACGGTAGTTCCGAGCTGGCACGCGGGCGCAACAAGAACGAGAAGCTCGAGCTGTTCGTTCGTGGCCGGGACACCGAAATCTTCCGGCTAGGCTCCGGCATGGCGAGACATTCGCAGGACGAGAACATCGTGATGGAGGGCACCCTCGCCCAGATCGTGCTGGGTGAGGGCGGCCGCCGCCAGTACATCGTCGATCTGGGCGGCGCTCAGTGGTTCGCCCAGCATGCCCACGACCAGGACCTGCGGCCCGACGATGCGGTCGCTGTCACGGTTCCGGTGAAGTCGGTGCTGCTCTACCACGACGAGACGCTGGTCTTCCCTGCGCAGGACATGGGCTCGCGCTCAACCGTGGAGGTCGGCGCCCAGTGATCGGAAACGAGGCGAGACGCGAGGAGGACGAAATGACAGCATCCAGCCAACTGCGGCGAGCGGTGGACGCCACGGCCTTGATCGGCGGCGTATGGCGCTCGGAGAGCGCCGTACACGACATACGCGACCCCTATCGGGGAGACGTCGTGGGCACGATGGCGATCTCGAGCGAACGGGACCTCGGGGATGCCCTCGATGCCGCACGGCGCGCCAGTGCGGTGATGGCGCGGATGCCGGGTTATGAACGGGCCAGGCTATTGCACCGCATCGCTGACAGCGTGAGCGCGCGTGCGCAGCACATCGGTGAGATCCTCGCGCGCGAATCCGGAAAGGCGATCTCGGATGCCGTACTCGAGCCGCTGCGGGCTGCGGACACCATCCGGCTTTCCGCAGAGGAAGCCGTCCGGATCGAAGGGGAACACGTCCCCATGGACGCCTCACCCGCCGGCGCCGGCAAAGTGGGGATGGTGCTGCGGTTCCCCGTGGGGGTCGTGGCTGCGATCACGCCCTTCAACGGGCCGGTGCACCTGACTGCTCACAAGCTCGGGCCCGCTCTGGCGGCCGGTAACAGCATCGTGTTGAAACCGTCCCCCAAGGCCCCCTTGTCCGTGCACGCGTTCATCGAGGCTGTGATGGAGGCGGATATACCGGACGGGGCGGTCAACGCCCTGTACGGCGACGGTGTCGCGCCAGGTCTGGTCAGTGATCCGCGGGTCGACTTCGTCAGCTTCACAGGCTCGATACCGGTCGGCAAGGCCATTCGCAACAGCGTCGGAATGAAGCGTGTCGCACTGGAACTCGGTGGGGTGGGACCGACCTTCGTCAGCGACGACGCGGACCTCGAGGTCGCAGCAGCCGCCTGCGCCCGCAACGCGATGATGATCGCCGGCCAGAGCTGTGTGTCCGTCCAGAACGTCTACGTGAAGAGGCCGGCGCACGACGCCTTCCTCGATCTTCTCGGGAAGGAGGTCGAGGCGATTCGCTTCGGCGACCCGCTCGAGCCATCGACCGAGGTCGGCACACTGATCGATGACGGCGCCGCGGAGCGTGTCATGGGGATGATCGATCGTGCCGTGAACGACGGAGCAACCCTCCTGTGCGGCGGCCACCGCAGCGGAGCGCAGTTGGACGCCACCGTCCTGACCGACGTGAACTCCTCCATGGACATCGTGGCCGACGAGATTTTCGGCCCCGCGATGACAGTTCAGGCCTACGACGACGTCGAGTCCATTTTCAGCGAGATAAGCCAGAGTCCGTACGGCCTGCAGTGCGGGATCTTCACCAATTCGCTCGACCTGGCGATGACCGCGTTCAGGAGCATCCGCACCGGCGGTGTCATCGTGAACGGCACCTCGAGGTGGCGGGCGGATCAGATGCCGTACGGGGGCGTGAAGGACAGCGGGATCGGCCGGGAGGGGCCGAAGTACGCGATCCGCGATATGACCGAGGAGCGTTTGCTCGTCCTGAATTGATCGGGTGGCCCGGGGGCAACTCACCCCGGGCCCCACCGACACAGCGAGGGAATTCTCATGGGCGAGAGACCGCCGAGAAGGCCGTCGCGGAGACCGGCGTCAAGGCTGTCGCTGACAGCGGACATTCGACGTGAACGTGACCGGGTATCTGCACTGCTGCCACGCCTTCGCTCGCGGCATGCTCGAACGCAACTCGATCGGTCCGGGGTTGATCCGGACGCCGTTGACCGAAGCCACCTACACCGATGCCAATCCAAGAACGCTCGCGCACAATCCGTCCCGATGCATCGTATCGGGACGCCGCAAGACATCGCAGAAGCCGTCGAGTGGGTCGCGAGCGATCGGTTCGAGCTACGTCACCGGGCAGAACATCCTTGTCGACGGAGGACTGGATCACGCATTGCTCGGGGCGGTCCGTTCGTCCGGAACCGAGTGACATGTACGCCCGTGGTCGTGTTCGGTCGCATAATCCTGACTAAGGAAGGATCGAGATGAGCGATACGTCTACGGAGGTCTACGCGCTTCGGTACGCCACGCGTCCGAATTGCATGACGAGAGAGGCGTTCTATCGCCATGACCTCTACGGCGAGACGGACACCCCGGTCGGAATGGATTACTTCTTCTGGCTCATCCGGTCACAGGGCCAGACCGTCGTGGTGGACTGTGGCTTCAACGAGAATGTCGGACCGACCCGCAACCGCTGGATCAGTACGACACCGAGCGAGTTACTCTCGCGGATGGGCGTCGATCCCAAGGCCGTCGACCACGTGGTGCTGAGCCACATGCACTTCGACCACGTCGGCAACACCCATCTGTTTCCCAATGCCACCTTTCACATGTCGCGGGCCGAGTACGAATATTGGACCGGCCGCCACCGTGATGTGCCGGCCTTCTCCTGGCCGGTCAAGTCCGATGAGGTCAGGCTGCTCGAGTCGCTCCGTCGTGAGGAACGGCTGGAGCGGAAAGGGCAAGGGCCGGTGGTGGCCACTACATGTCGACCCGGACGACATCACCCGAATCTACTTGCGGGATCCGACCTCCCGGCGGTGGTACCCGCTCGAGTGGGAGCACGCCCGGTCGATGCAGATGCCGCTGAGCGAGGACGCGTTGGCGTTCGCCCGCAGGTTGGCGAAGGCGAAGTACTCCTACCCCGACGACCGGATTGCGGTCGCCGACCTGCTCGAGCGGTGGAATCTCGGCCTCGGGTCGAGCATGACCGAGCGGCGCATGGCATTGCGTATGGCACGCGAGGACGCAGCGCTCGACCTCGAGTCACCGCCGTCGGTGAGGCGTCACGACGCGATGGCGGTCGACACCTCGCAGAGCAGTATCGACATCGGGGACGACGATGCCGAGGACGAGGCAGACCGGCCCGATAGTGACGACTTCTACGCCGATGCGCTGGAGTACCTGTGACCGTCGCACTGATCCGGCAACGCCTGCAGGACTACGCGCCGTTGGGCAACGTGGCGCTCTCCCGCAAGGAGGGGTGGCGCGATTTCACCGACTCCCCCACCCTGGTCCCGCCGCAGGTGCTGACCCGCCGGCAGTTGCGAGCGCTCAGCGCGGACGACGCCGAGGTCTACAACCATTTCCGGCAGCTGTGGCACGCGAACCTGGGGCCGATCCGGACCCCACAACTGACCGCGCTGCACGAGCAACTCTCGACCGTGGTCGACAGCAACCTCCAGTTCGGCGACAAGGCCAAGGGTGCGGTCGCGATCGACGCCTACCCCGGCCTGGGCAAGACGACATCGGTGCTGGCGTTCGCCAAGGCGTTCCACCGCCGCGAGATCCGGATCAAGGGCCCCCACACCCGCAACGGCCACCAGCGGTGGCCGGTGTGCCGGGTCGGGTTGACCGGCAACACCGGCCTCAAGGAGTTCAACCGGGCGATGCTCGAGTTCTACGCCCACCCCGGGATCACCCGCGGCACCAGCGCCGACCTGTCCCGCCGCACATTGGACTGTGTGACCTCCTGTGAGACAAGGCTTTTGGTGGTCGATGATCTGCATTTCCTGCGGATGCATGCCACCAGCGGTGTGGAGATCAGCAACCACTTCAAGTACATCGCCAACGAGTTCCCGGTCACCGTGGTCTTTGTCGGGGTGAAGCTGGCCGAACGTGGGCTGTTCGCCGAGGCGCAGACGGCGCGGCGCACCACGCTGGTGGGGATGCGGCCGTTCGTCATCGATACCGACACCGGCCGCCGGGAGTGGCGGACGATGCTGTTGGCGGTCGAACAGGGGCTGGTGCTGGCCGACAAGTACCCGGGCATGCTCGCCGACGACCTCTCGGACTACCTGTTCACCCGCAGCACCGGCCACATCGGGTCGCTGATGGTACTGGTCAACCGCGGCTGCCACCGCGCGGTCGCCACCGGCCGCGAACGCCTCGATGCCGAGGTACTCGACACCGTCAGCAACGACGAGGACGCCGAGACCGCGCGGCGCGAACTGCAAGCTGCCCTCGAGGCGCGCCGCATCACCACCCGGCCGACACAGCGCCGTCGATGACCGGGGTGCGGTCCCTGCCGATCCGGGTCGCCCCGCTGCCCGGTGAGGCGATCGATTCCTGGCTCGAGGCCATTGCGCACCGCACCGGGACGGCGTTCGTCGACCTGGATAAGGCCCTGCGCCCCGATGACAGCACTGCCGCTGACAGGGTTCGGCGCCCGAGCCTGTGGCCGATGCACCTGCGCCCGAGCGACGTGGACGCCATCGCGGCGGCGGCGGACCTGCCGGTTGCCGTTGTCGAGGCGATGACGTTGGCCCGCTACGACGGGGTCGCCCTGTCGCTGAACGGCCGGAAGGGACGAGCGGCCGCGGGCCTGCCCTGGGGTCGCGGGCAACGATCCCGGTACTGTCCGGACTGCCTCGCCGAGTCCGGTGGTCGGTGGCAACTGCAGTGGCGGCTGGGCTGTGTGTTCGGCTGCACCGAGCATCACTGCCTGCTGGCGGACACCTGCCCGCGCTGCGAAAGCTTCCAACGGTGCAGGCGTCCCCTCCGGGAGGTCGTGCCGAGTCCGGGCCGCTGCGTCCATCGGAGTGCGGACACCGCTGCGCCGCGTGGGCTCGCCCGGTGCGGTGCATACCTGACCTCGGCACCGGTGATGCGGTTGCGCCCGGATCACCCGGCGATCCGGGCCCAGCAACGCGTGCTCGATGTCCTCACCGCCAGTCGAGGCACCTTCGGTGTGTACGCCGACCGCCCCGTCGGAGCCCGCGTGGTGCTGGCCGATCTGCACGCCATCGCCTCCCGCGTCCTCGTCTACGGCAGCATCGAGGAGATCGCCGATCGGGTTCCCGCCGACCTCGCCGACGCGCTGGCCCGAGTTCGCTCCTCCTCCGCGTCGGAAGCACCGGCATTGGGCGGATCGGAGCTGTCGAGGGCCGGTGGGGCGATCGCAACCGCCGTCGCGGTGACCACGGCCATGACGGTGCTGGATCGGCCAGACATTGCCGGTGCCGGCGAGGCGTTGCGGTGGCTGGTGCACGGCGGTCGGAGTCTGGGGCGGCCTGTCGCCGCCGGAACCATGTGCGACTGGGGCAGCGCCACCAGTACGACGCTGGCGGCCATCCAGCTCGCCGCGTTGCGGCCGCTGTTCGTCCGCGCCGTCGATCAGTTGCGGTACCGCAGCGCCGCCGCCCTCCCGAGCTACCCGTCGACGAGTGCTGTCGCGGTAGACGCTGCTGCCCGCCGCATCCCGACCCTGCTCTGGCCGGAATGGTCACTGCGGTTCACCGTGGCCCCGTGCAGTCCGGCGCAGGTCCGACCGGCCCTGTCGGTAGCTCTGATGCTGGTGGGCACCGCAGTCAGGCTCGGTGAGGCCGCCGACCGCCTGGGTTCGGCTGTCCGAGCGGACGGGGTCACCCGCACGCTGGCATGCCTGCGGAGCTCTTCTCGGTGGGACGACAGCCTGATCGCGTTGACCCGGCTGGCGGACCACCTCGCCGCGGAGCCGCCACCGATCAATTACGACCGGCGCCGCCGCCTGGACTATGGCGCACTGCTGCCCGACGACCTGTGGAAGCAGATCTGCCGCCGGACCGGAACACCGCCCGGTGCCGGCCAGAAGGCGGACTTCGCCCGCTGCCTGCTATTCGAACGACTCAGCGGGCTCCCCGCGTCCCAGTCCCCATTCCTCGCAGACGATTACGACGTCCGCGCGAAACGGGCCGAGTTCCCGCGCGCACTCACCCCCGCCCTGGCCGCGTTACTCGCTGCGGCGGCCCGACAGTTCCTCGACGACCACGGACTGGGCGAGGAACCTGTGTCTTGGCATCCACCACCACATCTGCTCGACGGGATCGACCTACCCGGACCCGATCCGGGCGCCGTGGACCTCGCCGCCCTCCATGACCTGACCCGCCACGAACACCCCGCGTTGTCGGAGATCGCGCGGCAATTGGGTACCACCATTGACGTGATCCGCCACCTCCTCGAAAACCATCCCGCTCCCGCATCGCCCATTGCCGCCGAGCGGTTCGGACGATGCGCAGCCCGTAGTGCCGCCGAAGACGCGGTGAGCCGGGCACAGTTCGTCGACCTCTACTGCGGCCAACGCCGTACCCTCGCCGAGATCGCCGTGATGATCGGCGTCAGCAGGAAGGTGGCCGGGCGACTGGCACGACATCACGACATCACGACATCACGGCATCACGCCGACCGCCGGAGGCCCGCCGGTCGATCCGGCATGGTTCCACGACCAGTACGTCAATCAGCGGCGAACGCTGCGGGAACTCGGGCACGAGGTGGGGCGCAGCGTGCCGCGGATGAGCCGGATCGCGAAGCAATACGGCATCCCGATTCGTCCACCGAGCGAGGCCGGCCGTACCGGACAGCTCAGCGAGCCTCATTGACCGCACTCGAGTTATCGCCCGGTCGACGGGCGTTTACACCGAAGTCGGACCTTCAGGGATTCGGTTCCCACGGGTTGACACATCGGACACCGAGGGGGTCGAAGTGCTTGGTGTTGCGCGTCGCCACGGTCATCTCGGCGGCCTGGGCGACAGCGGCGATAAGAGCGTCGTCGAACGGCGCATGCTCGGGCACCCGGTAGGTGGCCAGCACCCGTGCGGCCGGCAGATCGAACGGCAACACACGGTCAGCGAAGGCTGGCAGGACCCGCTCGTCGAACCACCGGCGCAGGACCCCTCCCTGCTTCGGGTCGGATCGCTCCTTGGCGACCACGCCCCGCTCGATCTCGGCAATGGTCATGGCCGTCACGAACTGGTCGGCCACCGGCACCGACGCCGCCCAGACCTCGACCGACCGGTTACGGCCCCGAACCCGCAGCGCGGACACGACATTGGTGTCCAGGACGTACTTCACAACTCAGCAGTTCGGGCGGTCAAACCGAGGCGCTCGGGCTCGAACTCGATGTCGGCACCCTCATCGGTGCTCAACAGGTCGACGAGCGTGACCGGCTCCCGCTCGAGGACCTCGCCGAGGATTTCGCGTACCTCCGCCTCGACTGACCGGTGATGCTGCTCAGCACGCGCCCGCAGGGCAGCCTTGGTTCCCGCGGGAAGGTTGCGGATCAGGATCTGTTCCACCGTGACCACCTCCGATATCACACTAATGATATCACCCGAGGGTGTCGGAGGACGGCGCCCTGGAATGGGCGATTGCGTGTCACCGATCGTGAGCGTCGCAGACGAGCTTCGGGGTGGTGGTCCATCCGTGGCCTTCGAGCCAGGTCAGGGCCTGCGGGGGCAGGTCGTCACCGGTCGATCCGGTGAGTAACGGGCCGTCGCCGCATCGGCTGCAACTGATCACCAGGACGTGGCTGTGCGGCTGGCAGCGGGCGCAGTGCCGCGCCTGCCGCAGGTGGCCGCCGCCGTCGAGGTGCAGCCAGATGGTGGCGAGATCGGCGCGATGCGGGACGAGGTCTCGGCGCGTGGTGGGTTGATATCCGCAGGTCGGGCAGGCCGACGGTCCGGGGGTGGGTGATGTCGCCGCCGGAACAGCTGACTGCGAAGGTCCTTCTTCGACCGTGGCGGTGCTGGCGGTGAGTGTCTCTGGCGGACGTGACGGGAGGTGTCGGTAGAGGGTGGAGCGGGTGAGCCCGGTCTTGTCAGTGATTTCGGCGATGGTGGCGCCGCCGTCCCGTAGTTGGGTGGCGTAGGCGAGTTGGGCGTCGGTGACCACGCTGGGCCGACCGGTGCGGCGGCCTTTCTCGGTGGCCACCGTGCGGGCGTGGGCGGCCCGTTCGACCGCGTAGGTGCGTTCCATCTGCCCGAACAGCGCCAGCAGTATCACCGCCAGCTGCCCCATCGGGTCGTCCGGATTGGTGGAGTCGATCCGGATCGGGTCCGCCAGGTTCCGGAATCCGACGCCGCGCTCGTGCAGGTCGTGGATCAGGTTCAGGGTGTCGCGGACGGTCCGACCGAGCCGGTCGAGGGTATGCACCACGATCACATCACCTGTGCGGGCGTAGCCGAGCAGCGCCTGCAACCCGGGCCGTTCGGTGGTGTGGTGAAACCCTCGGGAAGCTCCTGCCGGTCGGAGCGCATCTTGCCCGGAATAATCGTCGAGTTTGGGTTCTCGGTAGGGGGCGCAAAATGGGGCAACTACGGCTACGAAGGCGGGTTCATCAAATACCCAACCACAGACGCAATTTTGAATCCGGACGGCGTCGGCCGACGCCAGCACTTCCAGGGAGCGGACATCTACTGGAACGTTGTTCCCGGTGCTCACGTCATTGGCGGCGCGATCAAGGACAAGTGGAACACCGTTGGCTCGGAGCAGAATGGCAGTCTCCTTGGATACCCCACAACCGATGAGATCATTCTTCCCGGTGGAGCGGGTCGGATGAACCGTTTTGAACGTGGCGTCATCTATTGGTCGCCCGCGACCAGCGCCCACCCTGTCACCGGAAAAATACTCGAATACTGGTCATCCTTAGGTTACGAAGCCGGACAATTCGGCTACCCAGTGGGCGACGAGTATGCATTCAATTCTGGTCGTGCCCAAGACTTCCAGAACGGACGGCTGGATGCGTATCAAACAGATCCCAGTCCTCTGACTTTCCGGCAGGCTGCAGGTGGGGCTCCCCAAACAGCGCCGTTCGCCCCTTCTGCTCTGTGCGACACGGCTGTCGACCATCCTCACGCCTCTGTCGGCTTCAAGAATCAAATTCATGCCAATGTTCGCGCGTACTGCTACTACCTACCGACCACTCCAACTATCGAAGTCGAAGCGGAAATGACGCATCTGCGCTGGGGCGGAATATGGCCAAAGAAGCCGAACATCAATAAGGACACAGGTCAAGAGGAGGACTTCCATTTGGGTCCGACGGTTACGGAGTCCGTGGATGGAACCTACGCTGCATGGTGCGACCGCGGTAGCTGGTTTCGGTACGCCATCGACGCATTTGGGACCCTGACGATCCCTGGTGATCCTGATCCCTACCATGCCCTCGCCAGCTACGAGACCCCATCGGAGATCCAATGCGAACAACCAGGCTGGCCGCAGTAGCGTCTGCCGCGCTCCTCATGAACGGGGGTATCACAGGGTGCGGAGCGACAAGCGAGGCTCCGTCCGCATCAACGGCCGTGGTGGCCTCGACCTCTGCCGAGGTCACCATGCCGTTGGAATTTCGCAAAGTTCCTCCGGCAGCCTTTGTTGGCGTCCCTCAGGCGACGACAGAAGAAAATGATGAACTCCAGCTAGTTGGCACAATGTGGGACGCGGTGGATCCGAAACTAACGGAAGACTTACCAACGACAATGCAGTGGGAGAGATTTCATCCGCCCCCGAAGTCTATATTTATCACGACATCGTTTGAACCCCTCTCTGTACGTATCCACGGCTTTCGTTCCGTGAATGCAGATGGGATTCCCAGTGACAATCCTGACGAAATCTATAAATGCAGGTCGAGGGAATTGGAGGAGCGCTCCGCCGACTGCACGCTTGGGAAAGAGCAAGACCGCATCCGCATAGATGTTTCAGGAGTAACCACGGAGTATGTAACGATCCAGGCCATGTGGATCGTACCGGGAGAAGAAAAAGTGGCCGCATCTTGGGCATATAGTCAATGAGGAAGCCGAGCGAAGGATTCCACGATGGAAATTTCCCCTACTGCGCCATGGCACTGGAGTCCCAACCCCAGAAGCTTCGACTACGAGTTCGCCTCAACCTTGAGGTACCCGGATGTTCACGAAGGCCTTCCCGCCTGGCATGTTGAAGATCTGCGCCACGAACTTCGGATACTTCACCCCGCTTACCGAGGGAATCGATCTGTGTCATGGCGGAAAATCTCGGAGTCATCTGGAATACACATGACACCGCGGGTCGGATTCGGTGAGATCGCCAACCCAACTTTAGCGAAATACCGAAAAGGCGAGATATACGACAGGGCGCCTACAACCGGCGCTGCGCCCATGGACGTGGTCGAGATCATTCGCGACCACCTCGACTTCACCAATTGCCTTGCGCTCTCATGGGAAGGGAATGCCGATATTTCCGCCCAGTTCCCTGCGGAAGACTACCCGCGCATTTCAATTGTTGACTACGACCTTTTCCTCCCACTTAAATGGGTGGAGCATCCGGTGGAGTTGCCCGTAACGAGATTTAACTACTTATGGCCACAGAGTAGAAACTGGGTAATTGCGAGCGGCGTTGATTCGCAAGATACAATTCTTGCCGCCGCAGATATGGATCTAATCACGCGTGTTGGAAGCGATTTAAGACTCGAAACAATAAGGATGCTTTCCAATTGCGGGTAATCGGCACGCTACCAGGTAACCGGTCAGGATCCGCCTCCGGGATAGACAACCACTCCTGACATGGCCGGCAGGGCGTGCTGATCGCCCGTCGCGGCAGGGCATCGGCACCGCCGCTTCCTGATCGCTGAAGAAATGCCAGGAAATTGAGACAGATTTGCAGTAGTCATGCCGTGAGGCAAGCGACAAGTCTGCAGGTCGCAGCGTCTCAAAATGCCACCGGCAGCGAGACCCTACACGGAGCATCCTCTTGGGGGACACCGAAGGTGGCCAGGCCGCCGGGCAGGCGGATCCCCAGCTGACAGACGACTGCGTTCGGTCGCGTCACCGGTGTAGGTCTCGAGACTCGTGGCCAAATCTCATCTGGGATGGCCACTCAATGGCCAGTTGGCCAATTGGGTGAGATTGCATTCGACGTGGCGGCGTGGCGGATCTCGAATGCGGTGGCGGAATCTCACGGCGAGTGGCGGGCCGGTGGCGGATCCGCCACCGTGGTGAGACTCGCCCACCTTCGGCGTGATCCAGATCGTTCGGGGTGTCCCGATTGACGCCCCGAAAGCAAAAACATCACCGGACGGGGCTACTGGAACGGCGCTGGTCAGCGAGTTCCGGTCAACGGCCGGCTCTCGGGACGAGCCGGTGAGGGTTCCGTCTCTAGGACGCTCAGCAACGTGTGGGATTGGATTCGACCCCACGCGGGTCTCGAAACGATGACAGATCGCCAAGAGCTGGCGGCCTTCCACTTACCGTGTACTGCTGACTATCGGGGTTTCAGGGCACGGTCTGGAGGGTCCATGAGCATCCGAATATCGTCGAACACACCGGATGACGAACCGGGGAGCACGTTGTTGCCGGTTCGCGACAGAATCGACGAAGCCCTACGAACCCACCCAGCGGTGAGGCTTTCGGGTGAAGCGGTCCCATTGATGCACCGCACCACGGCCGGAGCGCGATTCGGTCCAGTCCGGCTGATCGAGCGCGACTCCGATTTCGCCGTCGTATTCGCCGCGGACACGACCCGTTGGGCGGTTCTTGTTCAGCCAGGCGGCGATTCACCGAAGGCATCCGTCATCCTCGGGGTACCCAATCCCCGCGTTGGATTCGGTCGCTCGTTTCGGGCTTCGTACTTGGAGCGGTTGAACGTCCATCAATCCGGCGATCCGTCCGTCGGGAGGGAACCACCAGAGTTCGGATGGATGGCGCTGGCCGGAATTGCTGCCGAAGGCGTGTCTCAGTTCGAAGTGAGGTCGTCGATCGATACAGACACCGGAGGTGTCGGAGCCGACGACGGAGTCGTCTTTGCGGTGCTCCGCGCGCGCTCGAGAGAGAAACTGCACGTCGCCGTAACCCTTGCCAGCGGCGAGACAGTCCAAATCCATCATCCAAGCCTGCGACCACCAAATTGAGACAAATCGTGGCGGCCATATCGTGAGACCCACGATGAATGCGCAGGTCGTCGAAATTTCACCGTCCGCGAGACCCTACAGTTCGGGCTGATCTTCGGCCATGGCTGGCCTGCTCGCCCTCGCGGCACATCACCCCTCAGCGCGTGCAGCAACCCGTGACACCCCGCGAAGCGCAACGAACAACTGAAGGCTTCTGCCTGCGGTTCGACGACCGGCTACCGATCCGTAGCTGGGATCACCAGCGACCTTCTCGCTTGAGTTGAGACTGCTGTGTCCGGCCGTCGTGACAGGATCACGGGCATGGAGGAGCGCACCCTGCCGGTCAGCGAAACACAGATGACCGTGGCGATGGACTACGGCCAGTTCTGTCTCGACGGCGGCCTCGGAGATCCGGACGTCGAACTCGCACTCCTGGAGCGAGCCCAGGCCGACCAACCCAGCGCCGGCAACGGGGCCATGCTGCTGGTGCTGTGCCCCCACCAGAACAACTTCCAGATGTCGGTAACCGTGCAGGTGTTGTCCGTCGCTGAACG
>NZ_LTCZ01000391.1:0-49962 GCF_001583455.1 Rhodococcus sp. LB1
CTACCCCCTCCCCGGGGAGGACATGGACGCCGCCGTGCTGCGCGAATGCGCCGCCGTGCGCCGCAGCATCGGCATCCTCGACGGCTCCACCCTCGGCAAGATCGACGTCCAGGGTCCCGACGCCGGGGTGCTGCTCGACATGGTCTACACGAACATGATGAGCACCCTGAAGGTCGGCATGGTCCGCTACGGCGTCATGTGCGGCGTCGACGGCATGGTCATCGACGACGGCACCGTGATGCGCCTGGCCGACGACCGGTTCCAGGTCTTCACGACCACCGGCGGCGCCGCGAAGATCCTCGACTGGATGGAGGAATGGCTGCAGACGGAGTGGCCGCACCTGTTGGTGCGGCTCACCTCGGTCACCGAACAGTGGGCCACGTTCCCCGTCGTGGGGCCGCGCTCGCGCGACGTGATCGGTGAGGTCTTCCCCGACCTCGACGTCACCAACGGCGCGTTCCCGTTCATGGCGTGGCGCGACACCTCCCTCGGCGGCGTCCACGTACGGGTCGCGCGGATCAGCTTCTCCGGCGAACTCGCGTTCGAGGTCAACGTCGACGGCTGGCACGCACCCGCGGTGTGGGCGCGCCTGATCGCCGCGGGTGAGAAGTTCGACATCACCCCGTACGGCACCGAGACCATGCACGTCCTCCGCGCCGAAAAGGGTTACCCGATCATCGGTCAGGACACCGACGGCACGGTCACCCCGCAGGACCTCGGGATGAGCTGGGCCGTGTCGAAGAAGAAGCGCGACTTCATCGGGAAGCGCTCCTTCACCCGGGCGGAGAACCAGAACCCGCTGCGCAAGCAGTTCGTCGGACTGCTGCCCCTCGACAAGCAGACCGTGCTGCCCGAGGGCGCACAGATCATCGAAGAGGCGTTGGACGGCATCCTGCCCCCCGCACCGGTGCCGATGCTCGGGCACGTCACGTCGAGCTACCTCAGCGCCGAACTCGGCCGCCCGTTCGGGCTCGCCCTCGTCAAGGCCGGCCGGGCCCGGCTCGGCGACACCCTGCACGTCCCGGTGGACGGAAACCTGGTCGCCGTCGAGGTCACCAGTTCCGTCCTTGTCGATCCCGAAGGAGCACGTCGCGATGGCTGACACCCTCGTCCCCCTCAGCCCCCTGCACGGCTGGGACCAGAAATTCTCCGAACTCCCCGAGTCGGTGACCATCACCGAGGAGCCGTTCGTCGCGATGGTCGACCTGTGGGTCGACCCGGCGGGACCGGGAGCCGCGGCCGCCGCGGCGGTCCTCGGGTTCGACCTCCCCACCGCGGCGTCGACATCCGCCGGCACCGACGCGACGACCGCGGTCTGGCTCGGTCCCGAGGAGTGGCTGATCACCACGCGGTCACAGCCGGCGCCCGCGCTCGAGTCGGACCTGCGGGCGGCGGTGACACCCCACGGCGGTGCCGCGATCGACGTCTCCGGACAGCGAACCACCCTGCGGCTGCGCGGCGCTCACGCCCGCGACGTCCTCGAGAAGGGGTGCTCACTGGATCTGCATCCCACGGTGTTCGTCCGCAGCACTGCGGCGCAGACCATGCTCGGCCTGGCGGGCGTGATCCTGATCGCGCTCGACGACCGGGGAACCGACTACCGGATCCTCGTGCGGTCGTCGTTCGCCCGGTATCTCGCGGAGTGGCTGATCGACGCCGCCGAGGAGTTCGGCGTCGACCCCGTGTAAGCGACAGCGTCGGTTCGGTGGACGGCGCGGCGTCGTCCACCGGACCGATTCCCCATTCTGGAAGGAGGTGCGCCCGAATGGTTCCGTTGCCGACGCTCACCGCCACCGGCCCCGGCCGACTGCTCGAGGCTCTCGCACGCGATGTTCCCCTGGTCTGCGGGATCGTCAACGTGACCCCGGATTCGTTCTCCGACGGTGGCCGGTACCTCGACACCACTGCGGCGGTCGAGCACGCCCTGTCTCAGGTCGCGGAAGGCGCCGATCTCCTCGACGTCGGGGGCGAGTCGACCCGCCCCGGGTCCCGCCCGCCGTCCGTCGCGGAGGAGATCGCGCGCGTGGTGCCGGTAGTCGCGGCCCTCGCGATGTCGACGTCGGTCCCGATCTCGGTCGACACCTCGAGACCGGACGTGATGCGGGAGGCGGTTGCGGCAGGCGCGTCGATGATCAACGACGTTCGTGCCCTGCGACTTCCCGGTGCGCTGCGCGCTGCCGCCGATCTGGACGTGCCCGTGTGCCTGATGCACATGCGCGGCGATCCCGAAACGATGCAGACGTCGCCGGAGTACGGCGACGTCGTGTCCGAGGTGCGCCGGTTCCTCGTCGACCGTGTCGGCGCCTGCCGGTGCGCGGGAATTCCCCTCGAGCACCTCATGGTCGACCCGGGGTTCGGCTTCGGCAAGACCCTCGCCCACAACCTTGCACTGTTGTCCGAGCTTGGGCAGATCACGGATCTCGGTGTTCCCGTGGTGGCCGGACTGTCCCGGAAAGGCATGCTGGGCACGATCACCGGTCGCAGCGTCGACCACCGTCAGGCCGCCTCGGTGGCCGCTGCGCTGATCGCCGCACAGAACGGGGCAGCTGTACTCCGGGTGCACGACGTGGCCGCCACCGTGGACGCGGTGTCCGTGCTCCGCGCGCTCGTATATCCTGGTCGCGCCAACTCCAGTCACCCGTCGAATCGAGCCTCCGCACTGTGAACACCTCCGTGTCCGCCGCCGGTCTCGCGACCATCGGAATTGCCGAGGCACAGCTGATCGGTGCCGGTGCACAGCTGATGGAGACGATGTATCACGATCCGCGGACCGGCCTGCGGCACGCGGAGCGTCACCTGCGGCGTCTGGCCCGTTCCGCGACCGTGCTCGGGTACGAGTTCCGGGAACGAGACGTCCGGCGCCGACTCACCCAGCGGCTGTCCGGCCTCGGCGCGGCTCGGGTCCGCGTGCGCCTGCACCGCGACGGCGGTGTGGACGTCGACGTCTTCGGGCCGCCGGTCGCACCCGCGTCGGTGTCTCTCGTGCTCGACGACGAGCCCGTCGACTCCCGGGACGTCCTCCTCGGACACAAGACGACGTTGCGCGAGCGATACGACCGCAGACGGCACCGCCATCCCGGGGCCGGCGACGTCGTGCTGGTCAACGAACTCGGACATGTCACCGAGACCACGATCGCCAATCTCGCCGCCCGCATCGACGGCGTCTGGTGGACACCACCATTGGCGTCGGGGTGCCTGCCGGGTGTCGAGCGGTCCTGGCAGCTCGACCGCGGGCTGATGCGCGAACGCGTTCTCACGCCGGGCGATCTCCTGACCGCCGAGGCGCTGGCCGTGACGAGCTCACTCAAAGGCATGCTGCCCGCGACCCTGCAGCCGTAGCCGCTTCGTTTCCGGACGTTTTCCAGACCACCTCTTGACCCGCCTCCGCGGCTGACCTACTGTTATCGCACACACTGATATATCAATATCAGACCTATTGGATCACATGCGCGACTCCGCGACCACAACGCCCGACTGTCAAAGGAAAAGGCATGAGAGCTGGAAAGATTCCCTCGGATCGACGGTTCACGGCAACGCACAGCTGGTTGGCCCTCGCACCGGGACAGAGCTTCTCCGACTACCCGCTCCGGGCCGGGGTCACGGACACGGCACTCGACGAGATCGAGGTGGTCGGGCTGGAACTTCCGGCAGTGCGCAGCACGATCGAGGCGGGCGCACCCTGCGCGCTCGTCTGGACGTCCGCGCGGACCGTCGTCACGGTGTTTGCGCCGATCAGCGGACTCGTCACGATGACGAACACCGACGCCCTCGCAAACCCGCAACTCGTCGCCGACGATCCGTTCCACCGCGGCTGGCTGTTCGCCGTCCTCCCCTCGCCGACGTCGTCCGCCTACGGACTTCTCACCCCAGCGCAATACGCGAACGAACTCAGTGAGGCGGTGTAATCCCATGACCATCAGCGTGTTCGACCTGTTCTCCGTCGGCATCGGCCCCTCGAGTTCGCACACCGTCGGACCGATGCGGGCCGCCGCACGGTTCGTCTCCGACGTCCGCGCCCTCGACGCTCTGCCCGCAGTCGCGGATATCCGCGTCGACCTGTACGGGTCGCTCGCAGCCACGGGAGCGGGCCACGGAACGATGTCCGCGGTGCTGCTCGGACTCGAGGGGTACTTTCCCGAGAAGATCGAGACCGAGGAGATGGAACGACGTCTCGAGGAGATGCGCAGCACCCGGCACATCAGGGTCGGCGGATCCCACGAGGTCGCGCTCGCCGAGGACGAGATCGTTCTCCATCCGCTGACCATCCTGCCGCTGCACCCGAACGGGATGAGAATCACCGCGTCCACCGCCACCGGCGTCGAGATCCACAGCGAAACCTATTTCTCCATCGGCGGCGGCTTCGTCGTGACCGAAGCGGAGAGCGCGGAGCCACCGGCCACCGCCACCGGCGGACTGTCGTTCGGGTCCGCCAAGGAACTCCTCGACGTCGCGGCACGCCACGGCTACGCCATCAGTGACGTGATGCTCCAGTTCGAACGCGAAACGCGGTCGACCGTGGAGATCTACGAACGGCTCCTCCATATCCGCGACGTCATGGTGGAATGCGAGAAGCGCGGGATCGCGCGCGACGGGATCCTTCCCGGCGCTCTGCGCGTGCGCCGGCGTGCACGGGACTGGTACCTCCGCCTGAATCAGGAAGATCCGCACCGTGATCCCGCCTTCGCCGAGGACTGGGTCAACCTCGTCGCACTGGCCGTCAACGAGGAGAACGCATCCGGCGGCCGGATCGTCACCGCGCCGACCAACGGGGCCGCGGGCATCATCCCCGCGGTGCTGCACTACGCGGTTCACTACACCCCGGCCGGGAAGTCGGATCCCGACGACACCGCGATCCGCTTCCTCCTCGCCGCCGGCGCCGTCGGATCGCTGTACAAGGAACGCGCGTCGATCTCCGGAGCCGAGGTCGGCTGCCAGGGCGAGGTGGGTTCCGCGGCGTCCATGGCCGCTGCCGGGCTTGCGGAGATCCTCGGCGGCACAACGGAACAGGTGGAGAATGCCGCGGAGATCGCGATGGAGCACAGCCTCGGACTCACCTGCGATCCCATCGAAGGGCTGGTGCAGATTCCGTGCATCGAACGCAACGCGATCTCGGCGGGCAAGGCCATCAACGCCGCTCGCATGGCCCTGCGCGGCGACGGCACCCACCGGGTCAGCCTCGACCAGGTGATCGAGACGATGCGCTCGACCGGCGCAGACATGCTGTCGAAGTACAAGGAAACGTCGACCGGCGGTCTGGCCGTCAACGTCCCGGTCAACTATGTCGAGTGCTGACGTGATCACCGACGAACTTCGCCTTCTCCCCGCCCGCGCCGCGCAGTTCATCCGGCGGCACCCGGTTCCGAAGCGCGGCGACTACACGCCCGAGACCCGGCTGTCGGTGCTCGACGTCCTCGTGCACTGTGCACCGGTCCGCGGCGACGCCTTCGTGGCCTTCCAGCTACTGAGCCGGCGCGAGCTGCCCGGCTCGTACCTTCTCCACGTCGACGTCGTGGACGACGCGCTGTCCGCCCTCGACACGTTCGCCGTCACCGAGAACGAATGCGAGCAGAGTTTCGGCCCGAACTGGCAGGACGTCGTGCGACACGCCGTGGAAGCGGCAGCCCTTTTGCACGGGGACTTCGGAGCACTGACGCGGACGACAAGCGTCGTCGACAGCCGCAGGCGGCTCGGCGCGTGGGCCTGCGCACGTGATGCGGCCTGGGAAGCGGGCCGGATCAAATCCTGGTACCGCGCCCAGGACGCCGCGTGGGAACGGCACTTCATGGACGAGGCGACAGTGCGCGAGGACGAGCAACTGTGCGCGGACATCGCGACCGCGGTGCGCGACGCGGCAGCAGCGCACGCCGTGTCGGATCTCGTCGGGCGGCACGATTTCACCAGCGCGCACTTCGACACCCTGCTCGCCCCGTGGCGGACGGCCGCCGCGCACCTGCTGCCGCGAGGCGATTACTGCGCGGCCGCGAGCACGGTGTCGACGAACGTCCGCGGCAGGTCGGGATGACCGTTCTCCCGCAGCGCCGCCAGCGCCGCGACGACGTTCGGGCCGCCGTCGGGTAGGAACCGGGTAAGCCCGTGCCGGGCGCACTCCGCCGCCGCCGGCAGCAGCATCGCCTGCGCCTCGTCGCGACGTCCGGCCGCCCACAGGCACGACACGAGCAACCGGACCGCCTGCAGCCGGGCCCGGTGCCGCCCGGTCCCGTCGAGTTGCCGAACCCAGTCGTTCGCCCATTCGCACGCGAGATCCGCGTCCGCCGGATCGCCCTGCGCCGCGAGCAACGTGATGGCCGCCTCTTCCTCGAGTTGCGCCGTCGCCAGGTCGAGCCCGTTCGCCGGGGTGCGCCGGGTCTCGCGTGTGACGGGCACGAACCCGGGTGCCGGGGGCAGCCCGATCCGCACCCGCTCGTTGTCGACGGCGGCCCGCAGCCGGGGCAGGGAGAACGTCTCGGCCGTCCGCACCCCCTCGTCGAGTTGTCGTGCCGCGGCGTCGCGATCGCCGCGCACCGCCATGATCCGCGCCCTGAGGCAGTAGTGGCGGATCATGAAATCCGGTGCGCCACCGAGCGCGGCGGCGTCGAACGTCTCGTTGAGCAGCTCGTCCGCTTCGTCGATCCGGCCCTGCTCGTAGTGGACTTCGGCGAGAAGCGTGCGGGTGAGCCGCGCATGCTGCGACTGCGTGTTCTCCGCCTCCCGGACCAGCTGGAACGCCTTGCGGTACAGCTCCATCGCACCGCCGACATCGAGCTGCTCGAACTTCGCGAGTCCGGCGAAACAGTACCCGTACGCAACGGAGTACGGTCCCGTGTTCTGCCGGTGGTACGGGGCCGCCCAGCTCTGCCTGCGGTAGGCGTCCTCGAACCGGAATTCACACGTGTCCACGAACGTCTCGATGAGAGCGGCCATCGACACCACGAAGGGGTGGTACTCCGTGGGATGGGCGAGGCATTCGGTGACGAGCTCCCGCACCCCCTCGATGCGGTCCGCGGTCGCCTCGATGTCGCCCTGCAGGACATCCGCTTCCACCCGGAGCTGGGCGGCGCGACGCTCGGGCATCTCGCCGCCGTCGATCTGCTCTAGCGCGCGGGTTCGGGCGGCTTGCGCGAGTCCGAGTCGCTGGAGTTCGCAGTTCGCCCATCCGATGGTGAGCTGCAGCCGCGGGCTGGCGGCCACCAGGTCGGCGGGCAGTTTCCCGATCAGGCAGAGCAGCGTCGACATCTGTGACCGATCGAGGAGGTACAGGTCGTCTTCCTCGAGCAGTTCCACCGCTCGCTGCGGTTCCCCGGCCGCGAGGATGTGGTCGACGGCCTCGCCCAGCAGGTGCCGCTCCCGGAACCAGTCGTATGCCCGGCGGTGCAGGTCGGTGATGCGCCCGGGGTGGTCCCGTTCGAGGCGCTGATGGAGGATCTGGGCAAACAGGTGGTGATAGCGATACCACTGGCGGTCGTCGCCCGTCCTCCCGAGGAACAGGTCACGGGCGGCGACCTGCTCGAGTCTCGCTTGCCCGTCCTGCACGCCGCCCAGCGCCGACGCCAGGTCGCCGCACACCTTGTCGGGGACGGACGTGGCGAGCATGAAGTCGAGCATGTCGGGTTCGAGGGCGTCGAGCACGTTCTCGGCGAGATACTCACCGATCGCGTCGGTCCCCGTCCGGAGCTGTTCGATCAGGTTCTCCGGAGTTCCGGCTTCGCGCAACGACAACGAGGCCAACTGCAGTGCCGCGATCCAGCCGTCGGTCGATTCCCGGAGTTGTTCGATCTCGGTGTCCTTCAGGGGAACCTGCACCCGGTCCGACAGGAAGTTCTGCGATTCGCCGAAATCGAAACACAGGTCGTCGGACGCTATTTCGTTGAGTTCATCGAGCACCCGCATCCGGCTCAGCGGCAGCCCCGACCGGCTCCGGCTCGCCACGACGATCTTCAAGTGGTGGCAGCCGTTGTCGAGCAGGAACTTCATCGAGTCGATCGGCCCGGAGTCAGTGATGCGGTGCCAGTCGTCGATCACGACGACGAGGGCCTCCCCGCTGTCGTGAAGCCGGTTGATCAGGGACGTGAGGACGAACCGTTCGACCGCGTCCCCGTGCTCCTCCAGCGACTGGCCCAGATCGGTGACGACCTCCGGGCGTACCCGCCTGATCGCCTCGACGAGGTGGGTGAGAAACCACACCACGTTGTTGTCGTCCCGGTCCACGGTCAGCCACGCGACCGCCGTCCCGGCGTCGACCAGGTCGTCGCGCCACTGGGCGACCAGACTGCTCTTGCCGAACCCGGCCGGCGCGTGGACGAGCGTCAGCCTGCGGTCCCGGCCTGCGCGGAGGACGGCGAGGAGCCGCCGGCGCGGCACGAGCTGCCGGGTGGTGGTGGGTGGGCGGAACTTCGTCACCGGCGCGGGCGGGGTCGGCGGCGTCCGCACGTTGTACGGGAGCCCGGGGCCCCGGGACCGGGTGGATTCGGCGGCATGATCGTGCAGCTGCTCGGGTGCCCGCCGAACCGGGATGTACATGTCGTCGACGACGACACCGTTGCGTCGCTCGACCGCCCGGAGCTCGTTGCCGAAGTCGGCGGCGCCGCCCGGCCTGTCCTCGACCGCGCGGGCCATGGCATGTTCGACTGCGCTGCACACGTCGTCGGGGATTCCGGCATCCCGCAGGTCGGGGACCGCCTGCGTGGAGATCCGCAGGAACTGCCCGACGACCTGCTCACCGCTCCGGCGCTCGTACGCCGCATGCCCGGTCAACGCGCAGAACAGGGTGGACCCGAGACTGTAGACGTCCGACTCCACCGTCGGTGGCCGTCCTTCGAGCACCTCCGGCGCGGTGAACGCCGGGGACCCGGTGATCGAGCCTGCCGTCGTCTCGAATCCGCCGGAGACGCGGGCGATGCCGAAGTCGGTCAATTGCGGTTCGTCGTATTCGGTGAGCAGGATGTTCGCGGGTTTGACGTCGCGGTGGAGCATCCCACCGCGATGCGCGGTCTCGAGGGCGCCGGACATCTTGATCCCGAGCCGCAGCACCTCCTGCCACCCGAGGGGACCCGACCGACGGATCTGCGCCTCGAGGGAACCGAACGAGTGGTACGGCATGACGAGGAACGGCCGCCTGCTCCGGGTCACACCGACCTGGTAGACGGCAACGATGTTCGGGTGCCCGGACGTGCGGCCCATCGCCCGTTGCTCGCGGACGAACCTCGTCACGTTGTCGGGGTCGAGGTTCGACGTCAGGACTTTGACGGCCACCGTGCGGTCGAGGTCCTCCTGCAGGCAGCGGTAGACGACCCCGAACCCGCCGCGGCCGATCTCCACGGCATCGTCGAACCCTGCCGCGGCCAGCTCGGTCGTGATCTCCGGCTGGCGCTGGGTTGCCCACGGATCGTCGTTCGTCATCGGCCCTGCACCACCTCTGACACGCTCCACCCAGAATAGTCCGCGGAGTCCATCCGACGAGCGGAGGCGATGCGGTCAGTCGCGGGTCGCGACGGGTGCCCCGAGTCGGGCCGACACCCGCCTGCCGGATTCCGCGACCGCCCGCCCGAGCGACTCGAGCATGGACTCGGGGACCCGGAACCGTGGGGCGGACAACATGACTGCCGCGACCAGTACGCCGCGATGATCGCGGACCGGCGCCGAGATGCCGACCTCCTCGATCGACGTGCGGCCGTCGTTGACGGCGTATCCGCGGTCGCGGGTGTCACTCAGCTCGTCGAAGTACTCGCCGCGTGACTCCTGCTCGTCGGGTCCGACGAGCAGACGCCGGTCGAAGAGCCGCTCGGTCTCCGCCCGCGGCATCTCGGAGAGGAACACCTGGACGGACGAACTCGCATAGGTGTCGTAGCGGGTGCCCACCGCGGCGGTGTGCTTGACCTGTTTGGGACTGGGAATCTGTTCGACGACGACGGATTCGTGCCCGTTCCACACCATGAGCGCGCTGGTCTCGCCGGTGCGGCGGGTGAGTTCCTCCAGTTCCGGCTGCGCCACGCGGCGGACGTCGAGGTTGGCCAGCAGTGGCCCCGCGAGGGCGATGAGACCGAGGCCGAGCCGGTAGCGTCCGGTGCCCTCGTCACGCTCGACGTAGCCGGCTTTCTCGAGGGTGGCGAGCATGCGGGAGACGCTGCTCTTGTGCAGGTCGACCTTGCGCGCGATCTCGGTGACACCGAGCACCGGTTCGGCGATCGAGAAGGATTCGAGCACCCGGAGACCGTTGAGCAGGACGGACGGGGACGGCTTCGCGTCGGCGTCCTGGCCTTCGAGTCGATCGACGTCGTCCACACTCATGATCGTTGCGCTCCTTCAGTTGTGCATACGCCACCGCCGACCCTGCCACACCCGTGGCAGGGTCGGTGTACCGGTCAGACGCCGAGGATGTTGTGCTCGGGTCCGAACGGGAACCGGGTGATGTTCTCCGCATTGTCCTCGCCGACGACCAGGATGTCGTGTTCGCGGTAGCCCCCGGCGCCCGGCATCCCCTCGGGAACCATGATCATCGGCTCCATCGACACCACCATCCCGGGTTCGAGGACCGTGTCGATGTCTTCGCGCAGTTCGAGGCCCGCCTCGCGTCCGTAGTAGTGCGAGAGCACCCCGAAGGAATGCCCGTACCCGAACGTGCGGTTCGGCAGCAGACCCTCGGCCTCGTAGATCTCGTTCAGCTCGGCCGCGATGTCCTTGCAGACGGCGCCCGGCTTGATCAGGTCGAGCCCGCGGCGATGCACCTTGACGTTGATCTCCCACAGCCGCAGGTGCTCCGCCGACGGCTCCCCGTAGAACAGGGTGCGCTCGAGCGCCGTGTAGTAGCCGGCGATCATCGGGAAACAGTTCAGCGACAGAATGTCTCCGCGTTCCACGCGGCGGCTGGTGGCCCAGTTGTGGGCGCCGTCGGTGTTGACGCCCGATTGGAACCAGACCCACGTGTCGCGCAGTTCGGCGTGCGGGAAGGTGGCCGCGATCTCCCGGATCATCGCGTTCGAGCCGGCGATCGCCACCTCGAATTCGGGGACACCCTCGGTGATCGCCGCACGGATCGCGTCGCCGCCGAGGTCACCGATCCGCGCCCCGTGCTTGATCAGTTCGATCTCCTCGGGCGACTTGATCATGCGCTGGCGCATCGTGGCCTTCGCGACGTCGGTGAACGTCATCCCGGGCAGAACCGCCGCGATCCGGGTCCGCACGTCGGGGGTCAGGTGGTCGTCCTCGACACCGAGTGCGCCGCGCGAGATGCCCTGCTTCGCCAAGACCTGCTGCACGGCGTACTCGAAGTTGTCGCGGCGCCAGTCCGTGTAGACGACGTTCTCGCCGAACGACCGCCGCCACGGCATCCCAGCATCGATGTTGGCGGACACGGTGGTCGAGCCGCCCTGGGTGACGACCAGTGCGTACGGACGCCCGAACGCCGTGTAGAGGAAGTCGGAGTAGTAGTTGATGTTGTGGTAGCTGGTGAAGAGCACGGCATCGAACCCGTTGTCCGCCATGTGCTTACGCAGGGCGACCAGCCTGCGGTCCATTTCCACCGGGGAGAACGTGGGAACGACCTTCTCGCCGTTGGGGATGCTCTTGATGCGCTCCAAGTTCATGATGTTCCTTTCGAGTTGCCGGCGGCATCGCGTGATGCCGCACTTCTGTGGGATGTACGGGTGGTCAGGTGTCGGCCAGGGGGCGCCGGGAGGTTTCGCGGGCCATGAGCATCGCCACCATCGCGACGAGGGCCGCGGCGACGAGATACCAGGCGGGCGCGAGTGTGCTGCCGGTGAGTTCGATCAACAACGTGGCGACGAACGGCGCGGTGCCGCCGAACAGTGCATTCGCGGTGTTGAAGCTGAACGCGAAACCGCTGTAGCGGACCTGGGTCGGGAAGATCTCGGCCAGGAAGGTGGGAAGCGTGCCGTCGTTCATGGTGAGGAACGCGCACAGCACGATCTGGATGAGGACGATTCCGACGATTCCGACGGCGCCGAGCGCACTGAACAGCGGGACGGTGAACACCGCGAAGCAGACCGACGCGGCAATGAGAACTCGCTTGCGGCCGAAGCGGTCCGAGAGCGCACCCATCCCGAAGATGAAGACGATGTAGCAGGCGAGAGCGATCGACGCGGCGACGAACGAGGCCGTGTGGCCGACGTTCAAGACCTCCGACAGATACGTCGGCATGTAGCTGAGGATCAGGTAGAAGCCGACCGCATTGAGGCAGGTGACACCGAACGCGATGGCGATCGCGCGCCGATGGTGGGTGAACAGGATCGACAACGGCGCGTTGGACTCCACCTTCTGTTCCATTTCCTGGAACTTCGGGGTGTCCTCGAGCTTCAACCGAATGTAGCGGCCGATCAGGCCCATCGGCGCCGCGAGCAGGAACGGCAGCCGCCAGCCCCAGCCCTCGAGCTGTTCCGTCGACAGCACCGCGGTCAGCAGTGCCGCGATCAACGATCCGAACAGAAGCCCGGCGGCCGTGGACGCGGGCACGACGCTCGTGAACAGCCCGCGCTTGAGGTCCGGGGCGTACTCGGCGAGGAACGCCGAGGCGCCCGCGTACTCGCCGGCGGCGGAGAATCCCTGCACCATGCGGACGAGCAGCAGCAGGACCGGTGCGAGGTAGCCGATCTGATCGAAGCCGGGGATCAGGCCGATGCAGAACGTCGACGCCGACATGATGAGGATCGACAGTGACAACGCCGTGCGTCGTCCGATCTTGTCGCCGAAGTGCCCCCAGACGAGTCCGCCGATCGGGCGGATGACGAACGAGATGGCGAACACGGCGAACGTGGCCAGCAGACCCGTCGTGGGCTCGGCCTCGGGGAAGAAGACCACCGCGATAACCGTTGCGAGATAGCCGTATACGGCGTAGTCGAACCATTCGACGAAGTTGCCGATGAAGCTCGCCGTGATGACCCGCCGGAGAACACGAGGCGAGGGGTTCACCGCGCCGTCCTCGTCCGATTGCGACGGGGCTGAGGGGGAATTGAGGTTTTGGGCCATGCCCACTCCTTCTCGGGGCGTCGGCGCTTGCCGACTGCGACGAATGGCATTTGTTGCTTTCATTGCAACGGCAATTCGTTCACCGACCATATTGTGCCTAGCGTCACATGTCAACGGTGTTTTGCTTCTCATGACCGGACGGTGGTTGCAATGGATGAACCAAGCCGAAACCGCAGCAAACACGGACGGGAGCGGTTGCGCTACCCCGATCCGCGATTCCCGGCGATGTTCACGGGAATGCAACACCGTTGCAACAGCTGAGTCCGGAGGTGGCTTTCCCGGTCACCCGTGAAAGTCAGAGCGCGCTCGCGTCGACCGCACCGCCGAGATAGAGGCGGGTCGCGAGGTGCACGGCAGCGAGACGTGGCGAACCCGTCGGATCCTCGCCGAGTAGCGCGAAGATCTGATCGAGCCGCTGATACAGCGTCTGACGCTGCACGTGCAGCCGGGCCGCCGCCTCGGTCTTGTTGCACCCGCACTGGAGGTAGACGTCCAGCGTGTCGATCAGACGGCGAGCACGTTCGGGACCGACCGCGAGAAGCGGCCCGAGCAATTCCCTGACGAACGACGTCAGCAGGGCCGGATCGCCGATTCGCCGGCCGAGGCGTTCGAGAGCGAGTTCCGCGGCGTCCACGACGGTGTCGGCGATACCCAGATCGGCCGCGAGGTCGAGCGCGAACCGCGCCTCCGCCAGCGTCTCGGGGAGCCCGATCAGACCGGTGACCACCGGACCCACCGCAACCCGCGCCAACTCCGCCTGCGGTGTCACGCGCAGCGATTCGACCAGCGACGCGCAGGAACCGACTCGGTCGTCGGCCCGGAGCACGACGATCGCGTGCAACTCGTCGCCGGCGATGGACGACACCGTTCCGGCCGCGTACCGGTGCAGTGCCGCATCGACAGCGCCGAGCGATACCGGACCGTCGACCGAACGTCCGACAACCCCGACGTACGACACTCCGTCGGCCATCCCGGCCGCGCGCGCCGCCGCAACGAGACGCTCCGGGGCAGGATTCGGCTGGCAGGCGATCCGCAGCAAGGCCTGCGAGGCGCGGACCGCGGCCGAAGGAGGAAACGATCGCAGGAGGGAGATCGCCAGCGCTGCCGGTGCTCGCTCGACGATCGCCTCTGCGGTGACGCGATCGGCCGGGTGAGCCGGAGAGACCATGAGCGTCGCCACACCGACACCCTGGACGGACACCGGCACGGCGAGCACGCCCGAACCGGTGGCAGGGGCGGCGATCTCGTTCCCGAGGGCCGCGATCACGTCGCCGGTCGCGTCGAGCAGGGTCACGTCACCGGGCAAGAGTCGCGCGAGCACCTCGAGCAACTCGTCGGGTCCGCCACCGCGGGCCAACTCCTCGGACAACGCGTGCGCGACCGCGTCACCACGACGCAGTCGCTGCACCGATTCGTTGACCAGCAGGCCGTTGATCGCCTCGGCTACCTCGACGAACGGAACGACACCACGCAGTTCGACGACCGGCAAACCCGCCTCCGACGCCTCCTCGACCAGCGCAGGCGGGATCTGCGGCAGTTGCGGCCCGGTCTCGATGGCCACTCCGGCGACACGGCGGGCCGACAGTTCACGCACGTACCGCCGCAGTCCGGCCGGGTCGGCAGACGCGAGTGCGAACCCGCCGGTCAGCAGCAACTCGCCGCCGCGAAGGAGGTGCGCGATGTCGATGACTTCACTCGAATGCACCCAGCGCACGGGCTGGGCCAGCAGGTCGGCTCCGGCCCGAACGACCGGGCGTCCGGCAGCGAGGCTCGGGTGTGCGAGGACATCGGCTAACGACAGCGACATGACATTCCGTTCGTTGACGGCCCGAATTTATTGACAAAGTGTAAATGGTGTGATGTGGGTCACGCACCGCATGATGGGAAGCCCCACATGGCCTCACACACCACATGGCCTCACAAAGGAGTCCGATGGTCACCGACACTCCCGCAGACAGTCCCCACCTCCACGACTTCGAAGAAGTACTGCAACCCATCCCCGACGAAGCACGCACGACGCGCGTGTCCGGCCAGTTCTGGATCTGGGCGGGGGCCAATATTGCGCCCATCAACTGGGTTCTCGGTGCCCTCGGCATCGGACTCGGGCTCGGGCTGCGCGACACCCTCATCGTTCTGGTCGCCGGAAACGTCATCGGCATGGCACTTTTCGGCGTCTTCGTTCTCATCGGCCAGCGTACGGGTGTCACCGGTATGGTCTTGTCGCGGGCCGCGTTCGGTCGGCGCGGCGCATACCTGCCGGCCGCGATCCAGGCCTGCCTGGCGGTCGGGTGGTGCGCGGTGAACACCTGGATCGTCCTGGACCTGGTCATGGCACTGCTCGGCAAACTGGACCTCGTCGACCCGCACGAGCGGAACCTGGCAGCGAAGATTCTCGTCGGCGCCGTCATCATGACGATCCAGGTGACCATCGCATGGTTCGGCTACCGGGTCATCGCCGCGTTCGAGCGCTGGACGGTTCCGCCGACGCTGGCGGTACTCGTTCTGATGTCCGTCGTCGCCTGGTTCCACCTCGACATCGACTGGTCCTACGCCGGGCCCACCGGCGAAGTCCTGCACGGCGGCGCCCGGATCGCGGCGATGTCCACGGTGATGACCGTGATCGGAATCGGCTGGGGAATCACATGGTTCACCTACGCCTGCGACTACTCGCGGTTCGTGAGCCGGACGGTGTCCCGTCGCAAGCTGTACCTCGCGAGCACCCTCGGTCAGTTCGTCCCGGTGGTGTGGCTCGGAGTGCTCGGCGCCAGTCTCGCCACGACCAACGGTTCCATCGACCCGGGTGAGCTGATCGTGTCGAACTTCGGCGCGCTGGCGCTGCCGGTGCTGTTCCTCGTGATTCACGGGCCGATCGCCACCAACATCCTCAACATCTATACGTTCTCGGTCGCCGCACAGGCCCTCGACATCAAGGTGCACCGCCGGAAGCTGAACCTGCTGGTCGGCACGTTCGCCCTGGTCGTGGTCATCGTCTTCATCTTCCAATCGAGCCTTGCCACCGTGCTCGAGACCTGGCTGGCGGCAATCGTGGCCTGGATCGCGAGCTGGGCAGGCATCATGCTCGTCCACTACTTCCGCGTCGAGAAACGACAGATCGACGCTCGACGACTGTTCGAGCCGATCGGATCTCGCAGGCTCCCCGACGTCAACTGGACCACGATGGGATGCTTCGTCGCCGGAATCGCCGCAACGTGGCTGTTCATGTACGGCGCCACGAGCCTCACCCAGGGCTTCGCGGCTCGAGCACTCGGCGGGCTCGACCTGTCCTGGCTGGCCGGTGGCGGAGTTGCCGCCGCCCTCTATTCAGTCCTCGGCCCCCGAGCACACCGCCCCTACCGCATCACCGGCCAACCCCCGACACGATCGTCCGCGACCACCGACTCCCCCGACGTCCTCGCCGGCAACTGAACCCTCCCGACACCCAGGAGCACACCGTGAACAACGACTTCACCTGGCCGCAGGGCCACACCGCAGCCGCCGCCTTCACTTTCGACGTCGACGCCGAATCCTGCGTCCTCGCCCACGATCCCACTTCGGCGAACCGTATGTCGCTGATGAGCCACCAGTCGTACGGGCCCCGCGTCGGTGTCCCCCGCATTCTGCGAATACTCGAACGTCAGGACGTTCGCGCAACGTTCTTCGTGCCGGGATTCACCGCCGAGTGCTATCCCGACACGGTCCGCGCCATCATCGACGGCGGTCACGAGGTGGGGCACCACGGGTATTTACACGAACCGATGAAGGGCCTCGACCCTGCGACCGAGGCACGCTACCTCGACCGGGGGCTCGACGCGCTCGAGGAGGTCGCGGGCATCCGCCCCGTCGGATATCGCGCACCCTGGTGGGAAATGAACTGGCACACACCCGAGTTGCTCGCCGATCGCGGGTTTCTGTACGACTCGAGCCTGCTCGACGGCGACAAGCCCTACCTGATGGCGACGAGCCCGGCGTCGGAACGAACACTGATCGAGATCCCCGTCGACTGGGCACTCGACGACTGGGAACAGTATGCGTTCTACCCCGGTGTCACCGGCAGCGGCGTCATCGAAAGCCCCGCCAAGGTCCTGGAGATGTGGACCCTCGAAGCGGAGGCCCACCATGCCGAAGGCGGGTGCTTCGTCCTCACGAACCACCCATTCATCTCCGGAAGACCCTCCAAGGCAGCCGCATTGGAACGACTCATCGAGAACGTCAAGGCAATGGACGGGATGTGGGTGACCACCCTCGGGGACATCGCGGCACACGCCCAGCGTGTCTGCACCGAACCCTTCGTACACACCCGATTCGAAATCCCCACCTTCCCCGACGTCCAGCTCCGGCGGACTTCCCCGGCCCCCGAAACTGTTCGTTCCGAACGGTGAGGGATCCTCAATCGTCGACCGTCACCCCGTACTCGGTGGCGAGCGTGGCGAGATCGTATTCGTACCCCTGCCCCACCGCGCGGAGACGCCACTGCCCGGCGCGTCGGTAGATCTCGGCGAAATGCATCGTCCGTTCGGTCGTGCCGGCGTCCAGAACGAACGATGCGATCGTGCGGTCCGGAGCGTCGACGGTCACCGAGATCGGACCGAGTTCACCGAAGGCGCGATCTCCGCCGATCGCCGCCGATACGGACACGCACTGGTAGTCGGAGTGCAGGGCAGCCAGTTCGATCCGCACTCCTTGCTCGCTGCTGCCGTCGCAGGACAATTCCACGGTGCCGTCCGAACTCGTCGGCGAGTTGTAGAAGAGGAAGTCCTCGTCGCAACCGACCCGGCCGTCTTCGCCGAGAAGAAGCGCAACCACATCCACGTCGAACGCATCGTCCTCGGTGTGGGCGCGCCAAGACGCGTTGACCGTCAGCGATGTCGTCTGTGGTGGCAGGTCGATCACCTCACCGCGAGCGAGCAACGGCGCAACCCACTGAGAAGGCGGTCGGATCGGCTCGCGGAGCGCCCCCCGCTCGGGTGGTGCCGCCGGTTCGAGTGCGGAGTTCACATCGGGGGCGGTGAGCAGAGGCAACTGACGGGCCGACACTCGGTCCATGCGGGGATCGAGTTCACCACCGTCGAGAACGAGGACATCGGTGACTCCTGCGGAGAGATTGACCGACGGCTTGGCACCCAGCTGCACGATGCGGGAGCGCATCAGAACGGAGTCCGCATGCGAGCCACCGACGATGAGCACCCTTCTTCCGTGCCAAGGCTTCGTGGAGGGAACAGTTGTCGCAGGTCGAGGCCGCTGAACTTCGGACGGTGCCGCGGCCCCCTTCGGCTCACCCGGTGTCACGTGCAGCAACATCTCGCCGAGCTGCCGCTCGGTCAGGACAGGAATCCCGTCGGCCACCGCGCGGCGCACCTTTGCACTCGACGAGTGCGGGTCGTTGCAGACGACGACACTCGTCTGACGGCTGACCGAATTCATGACGTCCAGGCCGGCGGCGGTCAACCGTGCGGCGAGCGCAAGACGGGGAACATCCGTACTGCCGCTGACGACCAGTTTCATGCCCTGGACCAGTCCCGCCCCCGGATCCAGCCGACCCGGATTCCGCCACGGAGACTCCACGCGCGGAACCCGATCGGGGTACACCGCCCGCCGATCGGCGCAACCGACGACCGGCAGAGGAAGTCTGAGAGACTCGGCCAGCGAGGCGCTGTGCGCGAAGACCTCCGTCAGCACGAGGGCGTCGTCGTAAGCGTCGTGAGCCCGGTGCTGACGAACCTTCCAGTGCGCGGCCAGAGTGGACAACTTGTGATTGGGGACGTCGATCTCGAGGCGGCGCGACAGGGCGAGGGTGCAGAGCCTCTGCCGTGTCGGCATCGTCATCCCCGCCCGCCGTGCCTCGGCGTCGAGGAAGCCGTAATCGAATGACGCGTTGTGCGCGACCAGCGTCCGACCGTCGAGAAGCTCGAGCAGATCTTTCGCGACCTCTTCGAAACGGGGCGCCCCCGCCAGACGCTGTGGCGTGAGATTGTGGATATGGACCGGCCCCGGGTCGCAGCCCGGGTTGAGCAGAGTCACCAATTCACGCTCCACCGAACCGTCTTCACGCAACGCCAACGCCGCGACGCTGAGCACTCTGTGCGTGGACGAACGAAGACCGGAGGTCTCGACGTCCACGACGACCCAGCGGTGCCCCGTCGGCAATCGCGCCGGCCGGGTCATGGTCGAGGAGGCAGATGACAGCACAGAGCGACTATAGAGCCCGGTTCTCGCCGTTCTGATCGACGACACGGAAATCTCCGGCACATATCGTGCCCATTCTTAATTTCTCGGTAGTTTTTTGTTCAAGTACAGGTCGAGGGTTGTGTCATTCGAGTGAATGACACAGAGGGCCATTGCGCCTCAACAGCTTTCGAAGTCCGTTACCAATTGGCTACTATCCTCGTCACACCGGATGGATTGGCCGTCGTGGCATTTCTCGACCATTCCGTGGAAGCCCCACCCCAGCCCTGAACGAGGTAAACATGAAGGCTCGACGGTTAGTTCTCAGCGTCCTCGGTTGCGCCGCCATTTCGATGGCGGCCGCGCCCTCCGCACAGGCGGCGACGATCTTCGATTTCCTCCCCCCGGAGATCGCGTCCCTGATTCCGAGCGGTTCGGCCGACGCCGTGAACCCCCTCCTGCCGCCCGCGCCCGCCGCGCCGGCAGCACCGGCACCCGCGCCGCAGGTCGCGCCGGCCCCGCAGGCAGCCCCCGCACCGCAGGTGGCTCCGGCACCGCCTGCACCCGCGCCGCGGGCGGGGTACAAGAACTGCACCGAGGCCCGCAATGCGGGTGTGACGCCGATCTACCGCGGCCAGGACGGTTACGCGTCGCACCTCGACCGCGACAACGACGGCATCGCCTGCGAGTAGCCCATCCCCGGCGCGCCATCCGACAGACGCACCCCTCCTGTGCCCACGCACCTCTTTTCGAGCCCGGGAACGGGTGCGTCTACCGGGAAGGGGCGTGTCGGTGTCTCGCAATGCCTCACCCGACGTGCCGGTGTCGCGATTCCCCGTGCGGCGCAGTGCGCTCGGCACTAAGTTCGGCGATGACGGTTGAGGTTCTACGCGAGGGGGCGGTCCGGCATGAGCAGGACACATTTCAGGGCTCTGGCACTGGGCGCGGTCGCGCTGGCCGGGGGTGCCACACTCACTGCGGGCGCCGGAACGGCCGCGGCGGATGTTCTGACCGAGATCAACGGCTGCAGGATTGTGGCGAATCCCGATCCCGACGATCGCACGACCTGCCCCGGCGCGGATCTGAGTTCCGCGAATCTCGCGGGCCTGAACCTGAGCTTCGCCGACCTGTCGGGCGCGAACATGAAACGGGCGAACCTCACCGGCACCAACTTCGCCGCCGCGAATCTGTCGTACGCCGACCTGAGCGACGCGAACATCACCGGAACGAACTTCACGGATTCGCAGCGCAATGCGGTGATCCTGTACAGCACGGACATCGACATCCTCGGCACGATCGTCGGAGACATGAACATCACGACCGAACCCGAATGGTCCACCGACGCCCACGAGCGGGCACTCGCCTCGGTTGTCCCGGTGGCCCCGACACCGACACCGCCGTCGCCGTAATTCACTACTGACCCAGTCACCCGGGCCGCGCACTGCGCGGTCCGGGTTTTTGCATGCCCACACCCCTTGACATTGGATACTCTCACTATCCATTATTAGATAGTAGCGGTATCCAACCTTGGAGGCATCCGATGACGACGATCGACCCCACCCGTTCGACGCACCATTACGACGGCGAACTGGTGGTCTTCCTGATCGGGATGACCATCAACCGACCCTGGCGACCGGACCTGTGGCTGCCCACGTTCCTCGCGATGCCGAGGATGTTGCGCGAGCTGTCCGAAGACCCGGATTCGGGTCTGATGGGCTACCGCCTGACGTTCGAGGGCCGCGGCCCGACAGTGATCCAGTACTGGAACTCCGTCGACAAGCTGTACGCCTACGCCAGTGACAGCCAAGCGAAGCATCGTCCGGCCTGGGCCGCATTCAACCGGCGGGCCCGCAAGGCACCCGGTGCGGTCGGCGTCTGGCACGAGACCTATCCGGTGGACCGCGCCGAGTCGATCTACGTCGGCACGCCGGCGATGGGTCTGGCCCGCGCCACCGCACGTGTGCCCGTCGCACAGAAGTTCAGCCGCGCCCGAGACCGGCTGTCCCGCAGTAACAACACCCACGAACAGTGATCGATTCAGGAGAAGGACCATGGAACCCTTGATCGCCCTCGTTGCCGTCACTCTGGCACTCCTCGTCGCAGGCGCGGCGGGTGTGCGCCGATTCCGGCCGTGGCCCGTTGCCCTGCGGGGCGGACTCGCGGCCATGTTCACACTGACCGGCATGGCCCACTTCGTCGGGATGCGTGCGGAACTCGTCGACATGGTCCCGCCGTCTCTGCCGAACCCCGAGCTGCTGGTGACCGTGACCGGTCTGCTCGAACTGGCCGGCGCCGCGGGACTGCTGATACGACGCACCGCGCCGTGGGCGGCGGGCTGCCTCACCGCCCTGCTGATCGTGATGTTCCCGGCGAACGTGTACGCCGCCGTGGAGGGACTCTCGACGGGACCGTTCGAAGCGCTGATTCCCCGCACCCTCCTGCAGGTCGTCTTCGTGTCGGCGACTCTCGCCGTCGTGATCTCCTCCCTGCGGAGCCGTGCTACGGAATCGCCCTCCGAAGCCCACTCGCCCTCAGCACCCGGCGTTGCACTCCCGCCCGCACTGCATCCTCGGACCCGATGATCCGCACGTGCTTCCGTGCACGGGTGATCGCGGTGTACAGCAATTCGCGAGTCAGCAGCGACGACGCCTCGCCGGGAAGAACCACGGACACCGTGTCGTACTGACTGCCCTGACTGCGGTGAATCGTCATCGCGTACACCGTCTGCACCGCGGACAGATGCGTCGGATGCAACAGGAACGGTTCGTGGCCCCGCACGAATGCGGCGACGAGTTCGTCGTCGTCGCGGCGCACGATCACCCCGGTGTCGCCGTTGTAGATCTTCGTTTCGTGATCATTGGCAGTCACCATCAGCGGCTGGCCCGGATACCAGCGATCCGGGTTCAGCCGCTGCCCCGTCGCCTCCCCCATCCACTCCATCGCCTGCCGCGCCCACCGCTGCACGCCGTACGGACCTTCCCGGTGCGCGCACAACAGGCGATGCTCCTCCGAATGCCGCAGTGCAGCAAGGGCATCACCGGATTCCGCGGCTGCGGTGACCGCGGCGGCCGTCCCCACCACGTCCGTCCGCAGTGCGTCCAGGTCTTCGGGACCGTGGAACGACACCTCGGGGAAACCGCTCGACAGGATCTCCATGACCTCGTCCGGTTCGCCCTTCCGTACCGCGACGGCCAGCTGCGCGATGCCGCCGCCGAACCGCCGCCCGCGGCTGAGCCGCACCACTCCGCCCCGCAATCTGTCCCGTTCTCCCGCACTCAAGGCGGCTTCGAGCGGGTCGTCGGCTGCCTCCAGGTCGGCGCCGACGATCCTGGCGAGCACCGGATTCTCGGTTCCCGTCACCGGCCGGGCCACGAGATCGGCCAGGACCGCGCCCGCGTCGACGGACGTCAGCTGATCGGGGTCGCCGACGAGCACCAGCCGGGTGTCCGGGCGGACCGCCTCGAGGAGCCGGCACATCATCGTCAGCGACACCATCGACGTCTCGTCGACCACGATCGCGTCGTAGGGCAGGTGATTGTTCGCGTTGTAGCGGAACCGGCTACCACGTCCGCGCTGCCAGCCCAGCAGCCGATGCAGCGTCATCGCGGTCAGGTCGGGCGGCAACCCGAGTGCGTCGGACTGCTCGCGCACCGATTCCTGCAACCGCGCCGCGGCCTTCCCGGTGGGTGCGGCGAGCGCGATCCGGAGGCTCGGGCCGGGCTGCCTGGTCAGCAGCGCCAGCACCCGGGCGACGGTGTGCGTCTTGCCTGTTCCGGGTCCGCCGACCACCACCGACGTCCACTGTGTGGCGGCGACCGCGGCGGCGATCCGCTGCCGATCCGGAGCCGGGGCCGGCGCCCCGTGGTCGTGCTGGTCGCGGAACAACGCGTCCAGGCCCTCCTGCAGCGACTGCTCGTCGACGAGGGGATGCCCGACGGCGCGCTGGTCGAGTACCCGCCGGATGGTCGCTTCCTGCCGGAAGTACCGGTCGAGGTAGAGCAGCCCGCCCTCGGCCGTGTCGACGAGCCGCAGCGGTCGCAGCGGACCCGCCGAACCACCCGCGACCAGCGGGCTCCGCCGCAGTGCCTCGACGACGGTGCCGTCGTCCGGCCACGGCAGTGCGTCGAGATCGACTTCGGACTCCTCGTCGACGGTCACCTCACGAATCCGCGTCAGGTCCAGGCACACCGAGCCGGACCGCACCGCCCGCACCGCCAGCGCCGTCGCCAGTACGACGTCTTCCGACGATTCGCCTCCGAGCGCCGACAACCGCAACGCGACGTGCACGTCCGCGGCGGCCAGCACACCGGCCTCGTTGAAGACCCGCAGGATCCCCTTGCCGCGCTGCGCCACCTGCACCTCGGTCATCGCGTCCCCTCGCGCTCGGAGGCCGACCCGGACAGCAGATCGGACAGCTCGGTGATCAGCGCGGCGGGTGGCGCCCAGTCGAAGACACCACAGCCGGGTGGGGTGCCGGGGCCGACCATTCCGCGAACGAACAGATACCGGACGCCCCCGAGGTGCACCGTCGGATCGTAGTCGGGTTGCCGCCAGCGCAGGTAGCGATGCAACGCAACGGAATACAGCAACGCCTGCAGCGGGTAGTGTGCCCGCAACATTTCGGCGGCCATCCTCTCGCGGGTGTAGTGCGCGGTGGTCAGGTCGCCCTGCGCGAGGCGATTGGTCTTGTAGTCGACCACGACGTACCGCGGTCCGGGCAACCGCAGCACGACGTCGATGCTGCCGGTGAGGTATCCGCGCAGCGGGGTCGGTTCGAGTGTCTGCACGGCATCGGCGTACGACCGCAGCGGATCGTCGACGGGAAGGTGGGTGTGCAGCAGCCTGCCGACGCCGTCGAGCATCACGGTGAGCGAGGGTGTGTCGCCACCGGCGAGCGGCAGTTCGAAGTCGAGCTCCGCCAGCAGGTCTGCGGGGGCGATGTCGGCGAGTGTCGGCTCGCCCCCCGCGCCGAGGGGAGTCCGCAGCACGGGCAGCAGCGCCGTCGCCAGCTGGGCGGGGTCGATGTCCGACAGGGTCGACGCGATCACGTCGCGGCAGCACCGCAGGACTTCTTCCTCCAGATCGGGTGCCGCGGTGTCGACGTTCTCGAAGACGGCGTGCACGAGCGTGCCGAACGTCGCGCCGCCGGGCAGTTCGTTCATCGTCGACGGCACCCCCGAAGTGACGTCGGCCGGCGCCTGCAACGGAGGCTCGGCCGGTTCGTCCGTCTTCTCCTCGACCTCGGCCTCACTGCCCACCGCGGGCGCGTCGTGCGCGGACGCGGTCAACGCCGAATACGACGTGCGACGCCAGCGCGTGTCGAGCAGCCGCCGGAAACGCGCGGCTTCCAGGTCTCCGTGGGGCTCACGTTGTGGTGTCCACCCGACCCGCGCGATCGGGTCGGAACCCACCGCCTCGACGGTCACCGTCTCCGGAGCTTCCGCACCCCACGCGGACAACCGTTCCGCGACAACCGGATCCTCGGGGACGGTGACCTTCGGCGGGACCTCCCGCTGCCCGGGCTGCCGCCCCAGGATCATCCGGTGCAGCGGTGCGCCCGCTGTCGTGAACGCCGGTGCCCACCACACCACGAGCCCGCACATCGCCCGGGTCACGGCGACGTACAGCAGCCGCAACTCCTCCCCCGCCTCTTCGGCGTCGTGCCGGTTCCTGCGGTCCGCGTAACCGGGGCTGCCCGGACCGCCGACATCGAGGATGCGTCGCCCGTCGTCGTCGTGCAGCAGCAGTTTGCTCGGTTTCGAGATCTTCGCGGCGTCCCAGGCGTACGGCAGATAGACGAGCGGGAATTCGAGGCCCTTGCTGGCGTGGACGGTCGCGATCTGCACCGCTGCGGCGTCACTGTCGAGCCGTCGGCTGCGGTCCACCCCACCCGAGGACGGATCCTTCATCCGTTCGGTGAGCCAGCGGGTGACGGCCGTCAGACCGAGCGACTGCTCGACGGCGGCACCGTTGAGCAACTGCGCGACGTGCCGGAGATCGGTCAGTGCCCGCTCGCCCGCCGCCACCCGAAGCAGTCTCGCCTCGAGCGCGCCGACCGCGGACAGTCGTTCGAACAGGGCCGCGAAACCGGACTGCGCGAACACGTCGCCGAGCTCGCGGAGCTGCCCGCCGACCTCGGCGACGATGTCGTCGCCGCGAGCGTCGAGTTCCTCGGCGGTGTGTCCGAGCAGCGGGGTGAGCGCGGCCAGCCGCACCCGGTCGGAACGGTGCGGTTGCTCGATGGCCTGCAGAAGCCAGAGCCAGTGCTGCGCAGCCGGAGTCGTGAAGACGCTGGCCCCGCCGGCGAGCACGGACGGCACACCCGCCCGGTCGAGGGCGTCGTGGACCAGCGTGATCTGCGCGTTGGTGCGGACCAGGACGGCGATGTCGCCGGGTTCGACGAGTCGGATGCTCCCCCCGACGTCGAGTGTCGCGCCACCGTCGAGGAGGGCGACGATGTCGGCCGCGAGGTCTGCCGCGATCCGCTTCCGGAGCGGTACCACCGCGGGGTATCCCGACTTGTTGATCGGCCCGGCGCCGGTCCTCGGCAGATACCGCAGCCGCAGCGGCACGGTACCCGTCAGACGCGACTTCGGTCTCGCACCGTCGACGCGGTGCACCACGATGTCGGTATGCCCGAGCGCGGCGCCGCCGTGCAGATATTCGAGCCCGTCGAGGAGTTCCTGATCGCTGCGCCAGTTGGTGGTCAACTCCTGGTGACGGTCCGCCGACCGCACCGCGTCCAGGTAGCTGAGCACCTCCGCCCCACGGAATGCGTAGATGGCCTGCTTCGGGTCGCCGACGAGCACCAGCGTTCCGCTGCCGTGGAACGTTCGGCGCAGAATGTCCCACTGCAGCGGGTCGGTGTCCTGGAACTCGTCGACGAGCACGACGCCGTAGCGTTCGCGGACCCGCCGGCAGGCCGCCGCACCGTGCTCGGGATCGCTGAGGACGCGATGGAGCAGCATCGGGAGATCGTCGAAGTCACGCAGACCCACCGCACGTTTGCGCCGCTCGACTTCGGCGCGCACCGCCTCGGCGAACGCCACCCGATCCCCGGCCGGGGTGCCCCGCGCATCTTCCGGGGCGAGCACCGCCTGCGGGTCGAAGATGGCGGCCCGGGCGGCCGCGGTGGCCTCGGCCGGAGTGAACGGCGCGGCCTCGACCCGACTGTAGGCCCGCAGGTACAGGTCGGCGATCACCTCCGTCGTGAGGTCGTCGGCGGCCTCGACCAGCACCGTGTCGGGGTCGCGTTCGCCCGCGATGCCGAGCCCGTCGAGCATGCGCTGACAGAAGCTGTGGGTGGTGACGATGGTGGCGGCGTCGAAGTCGGACAGCGCCTGCAGCAGGCGCCGGCGGCGCAGCGTCACCTCGTCGGTGTCGGCTTCGGCGAGATGCCGGATCAGTTGATCCGCGCTCAGCCGCGCCGCTGCGGGATCGGCCAATGCGGCTGCGGCGGACCCGAATCGTTCACGGGTGCGTTCCCGCAGCTCCTGCGTGGCCGCCCGGCTGAACGTCACCAGCAACAGCTGCGACAGGTCCACGCCCCCCTCGGCGACGAAGCGGGCGGCCAGACCGACGATCGCGTACGTCTTGCCGGTACCGGCGCTCGCCTCGAGCACCGTCGTCCCCTCCGGCAGCGGACCGAGGAGGTCGAAGCCTCGCGCGCCGGTCACGGCTGCGCCAACGTCTCGGCGGCGAGCAGCGGCGCCCACAGTTGCCGGGCGTAGTTCTCGATGGTCACCGTGTCGCCGAGGACGTCGATTCCTGGTGAGGACCCGTACACGTACGTGATGTGCCGGTCGCGTGAGTCACCGAAGTCACTGCTCCATTCCTTCCGGGCCGCCTCGATCGCGTCCTCCATGCTGCTGCCGCCGTGGCGTCGTTCGGCATAGGCCGCCGACGCGCCCGTGGCGATCGGCAACGGCGCGTGCAGCCCCAGATCGCGCAGTTCGACGAGTCGCACCAACTCCTCCGCTGCGTTCTCGGGTGCGGTGAGGGTCGACCGCCACGCCGGACGGCTGTACGCGCCGCGGCCGGTCGTGACGGCAGTCCACTCGGTCTCGTTGTCGGACGCCGCGACCGCCAGCAACTGCGCCCAGGCGGCGAGACGGTGTTTCGGCCCCAACTTCGAATACGTGGTGCTCGCGATCACCGACCCGTGCACACCGCCGACGGTGCCGGTGAGGCGCCGTCCGGAGCCGACATCGACATCGACGTCCACGGTCTCCGCGCGCCCGACGTGCACGGACCCGCTGACGGCGACGAGCGACTCGACCGCGTGCTCGATACCCCCGAGCACCGCCTCCCCCAACTTGAACGGTGGCAACGTCCCTCGGCGCCACTCCGCGGCGCGGAAGTCGGCCAGTTCGACTCCCGCCAGCCTCGCGACGAGCATCCTCTGGCCGAGATCCCACCGGGCCAGCGGATCGGGCGCCACGTCCAATGCATCGGCGAGGTCCTCGTCCACGTCGGGGACCCGTAACCCGAGCCGTTGCCGCAGAAACGCCTGCGTCGGGTGCACCAGGAACGCGATGAGGTCGGCGAGATCGACGTCTCCCAGCGGCGGCGGCACCAATGGCGCAGGCATGAACGCGGGCTCCGGTTCGGGCGGGTGCTGCGCGGCGCGGGCACCGGCCAGCGCCGCCCGGTCGAAACTGAACGGGTGCCCGGGCCGGAAGTTGCGTGCATCGAACGGCTGCAACGGATGCCGGGTCACGATTCGGGGCAGGGCATCGCTCCCCACGGTGGCCGCCACCGCGTCGAGCAGCTCGGACAGCGGGATCGCCGGCGGCCGGGACATGCCGGTGACGGGGTCGGCGCCCGTGTAGAACAGCAGGAGTTTCTCACTCGCCGACATCACGGCATCGAGCAGCAACTGCCGGTCCTCGCTGCGCGGGTCACGTTCACCGAGAAGGGGATTACGGGCCAGCACGTCGTCGCCGTCCACGCTCACGCCCCGCGGGAAGACCTCGTCGTCGAGGCCGAGGAGAACGACCACACGGTGCGGCACCGACCGCATCGGCACCATCGTGCACACCGTCAGCTCGCCCGTGCGGAAGTTCGCGCGGGTGGGGCGGCCCGCGAGCCGGGTGGCCAGCATGGCGCGCACGTCCGACAGGCGCAGGACCGCGTCGCCGCCGTGTTCCATCGCCGCCCCGAGTTCTCGTCGCGCCTGCGCGAGTTGCCACGTGTCGGCGGCGCTGACGTCGACGACGAGGTCGATCGCCCGGGTGAGCGCGCTCGACCATTCCGCGACCGATTGGGGCCCGCCGAGCCCGCGCAGCGCGACGTCGAGCCGGTCGACGAATTCGGCCAGCCGCCCGGTGAGGTCGATGTCGTTGCTGTCGACGTCGTCGAGCGGCAGCGCCAGGGCGAGCCATTCGCCTTCGGACTCGTCGGCCGCGGCGCCGAGCAGGATGCGGTCGAGCGCGGTGGTGAACGTGTTCTGGGGGAATTCGCCGAGACCGAACGCGGCGCGCTGCCGCGGCCCGATTCCCCAGCGGGCGCCCGTCGCGGTCGCCCACTCCCGGATCCGTTCGAGGTCGTCGTCGCCGAACCGGAACCGTCTGCGCACCGGCGCCGCCGCCGACAGGTCCAGGACCTGACTCGCCGTCACCCTCGCGTCGGCGAGTTCGAGGAGAGCCGACACCACGGCGAGAACCGGATTGGTCTGGTGCAGGGCACGATCCGCGAGCCGGACCCGAAGCCGATGGCCGGGATGCCCGAGCACGTCCTGCCCGAACGCGGCCCGGATCAGCGGGGCGTACGACTCGACGTCGGGGCACATGACGAGCACGTCGCGCGGTTCGAGAGTCGGATCGTCCTCGAAGAGATGCAGGAGGCATTCACGCAGGACCTCCACCTGGCGGGCCGGTCCGTGGCACGCGTGCACCTGGACGGACGCGTCGGCCGTGCACTCGGCGAGCGCGGGCGCCCGGTCGTCCCGGACGTCCGCCTGCAGGCACCCCAGCAGGGAGTCGCGCGGCGGAGGCCCCTCGTGGTGGAGGTCGTCGACGTCGAGGCGGGTCAGCCTCGACTCGAGTTCGCGGACGTCCCGCGCGAGGCTCGACAGCAGCGGATGGGCGACGGACAGCGCGGTGTCGTCGTCGGAGCGTGCGAGAACGCTGCCTGCCGTGGACAGCGACGACCACATCGCGGGACTCGGATGCGGAAGCCACAGGTGCACATCACGATTGACGGCGAGGGCGGCGAGGACGGCGATCTGATCGGTCGCGAGGCGCGTCGGGCCGAACAGCGACAGTCGGACGGGGAGTTCGACGAGGTCCGGTTCCTCGCGCAGCCGGGCGCAGGCGGAGTCGAGCCGCTCGGCGGGAGCGGGGCTGCCGATCCGCTCACGCAGCCGCCGCCACAGTTCGGCCTGCCAGAGAAGGTCGTCGTCGAGTGGACCACCCGCGCCGTCGGTGTCGCGGCCTCCGGCCCAGTCGACCAGCATCGCCGGCCGCTGTGCGGCGTAACTGCGGAACAGATCGGTCAGGTGTGAGGCGGTGGCGTAGCGCCGGCCCGTCCGATGATCGTCCGGGTCGCGGTCCGGGAGGCCGTGCCCGAGGTGTTTCGCGAGGACGGCACACCAGGGCTCACCGAGACAGTCGTCGACGACGCCGAGCAACGACCACAACATGCGGGACGGATTCCACGGGTCGTCGTCGGCGGTTACCCCCGTGGCGGCGGCGAGGCATTCGTCGACGAGCCGGGTCGGGGACGGGAAGTCGATGTTCGCGGCCACCCCGTCCCCGACATCGGGTCGGGCACCGAGCGCGGTCGAGAGTCGCTGCGTGAGCCAGCGCTCCACCCCCTTCGCCGGGACCGCGACGACCTCCCGGGCGAACGGATCGGGCAGCGGGGTCGCGAGCACGTCGCCGAGAGCCGACGCGAGAGTGGTGGAACGCTCGGCGCGATGCAGTACGAGCACGTGGCTTCCCTTCGCTCCCCAACTCCGGTCGGCTCAGACTTACCACAACCCACCGACTCGGGAGGCCCACTCCGCAGGTGAGTGGCAAAGTGTGCCGGGGCACGCTTCGCCACTCACGTCAGCGGCCGGGGCGCGCCTGGGTGAGATGCGGGACCCAGCCGTGGTTGGGCCACTTCTTCAGACCGACCTTGGCGGGGACGATCCGCTTGTTGACGAATTGGCTCTCGAGTTCCGTGTCGGGCTCGCCCGCGAACCGCCACAGGGCCGCGTCGCCGGGCCGTGCGACCGACGACCAGGACTTGGCACGGTATGCGGCACGAACGATGTTGTCCGCGAACACGATCACCGGGATGTCGTCGGTGTTGCGGACGGCAGCGCCTGCCGCCCACGCGCCGCGGGACAATTCGTACACCTCCTCCTGCGTCACGCCGCGCCGGGACGCGGCGGGCACCTCGAGGACGACGCAGGGGGTCGGCAGGTTCGGCACTGGTTCTGCTGCGTACTGCAACACGAGGTCGTCGACGGGTACCGCACGATGCTCGCCCGTGCCACCGGCGAGATTGCTGAGCAGCGCACCCTCGTTCAGCCCCAACGCGCCCACGACTCCGCGCCGCACCGCGCCGGCGACGTCACCGGTGTCGGCGATCCGATGCGCCACGATGTAGTGCTCGACCTCGTGGCCGGAGTCGTAGATCTCGCGGATGCGGGCGATGGTCGCGGCCTTCACCTCGGCGCTGTCGGTCTCCGGATCCTCGAGCGTCTGCCGGTGCTCGTTCTCGGCCAACGCCTCCCACACGTAGCCGTACACCCGGGGGCCCCGCCCGGCGCCGACGTAGAACACCGACCTGTTGCGGGGATCGAGGAGCGCGTAGACGTAGGTGCCGAGTTCCTCGCCCACCCGCTTCGGGAACGGCTGCGGCGCGTGACGGGTCTGATACACCTCTTTCAGGATCAGGCGCAGCGCCGCCAGTTTCAACGCGACGGGGACACCGCCGTCGATGCCGTCGAAGAGTGCGGTGGCCGCGCCCTGCACCGAGGAGAAGGTGTGTCCGATGTGCCGTTCCAGCGACTTCGTGACGTCCGCGAACTGTGCGAACCGCACCCGGGGGTCGGGTGCCGCGTTGTCCAGGTCGTTGGACGCGAGGAAAGTCTGGACCTCGGAATTGTCGAGCCAGCGAGAAGTGATGTCGATCGGGATCGTCCAGACGGTAGCCATGCCCCTACCGTAAGGGAAAACCTGGGTGAAGAACTCGCACGAGGAAGGCTCGAGGAGATTCGAACCCTTTCGACGTCCTACCGAGTGCGGGAGGATGGAGTAGTACCCATTCCGACGCAGGTTGGGAGAATATTCATGACAGCGCCCAGCTACTCCACCCGCACGGCCGTCGACATCGCGGTCGGCATCCTCATCGCCTACCGCGGATGCTCTGAGAACGACGCGTTCACCGAACTCGCGGAGACGTCCCGCCGGCACAAGGTCGCCCTCGCCCGCACCGCCCGCGCACTGATCGCGTTCATCCAGACCCATCACCACGACCTTCCCGCGTCCGACGTCACCGCTGCCGCTCTGCAGTGGAGCCACGCCACTCCGTACCGTGGCGCGTTCGGCACGGCGGCCTGAATTCGGTCGAAGTCTGAGAATTCTCTGGCTTCGACGGCGCGACGCTGCCCAAACCTTCAGACTCGATGTGAGACCGAACGACCAGCGCACCGAGATACGAAGAGGTAACTGAGTTGACGATCCGCAAAATCACGGTAGCCGCGGTAGCGATCGCCGCAGCCCTCACGATGTCCGCCTGTGGTTCCGACGAGCCGTCCGGGCCGAGCGCGACCACCACGTCCACGACCACCGCAGCGGCCGAGACCACCGACGACCTCGTTCTGCCGACCGCGGCCGAACTCAACGCCCTGCTGGCGAAGGGCCTCGACCCGGCCACTCCCCTCGAGGAGAAAATCGCCATGGTGGAGGGTTCGGAGCAGGACCCGAACCTGTTCAATCAGGTCGCGGCCGCCGCCCAGCAGGCGGGTGCGCAGGTCACGGTCTTGGACCCGGTGATCGACAACGGTGACGGCAGCGCCAGCGCGCAGCTGCAGTTGACGATCAACGGCCAGGTGCAGCAGAACACCCTGCCCGCCATCTTCGTGCCCGGCGAGAACGGGACGTGGAAATTGTCGAAGGCGACGGCATGTTCCATCGTGGCGATCGCGCAGCTGACGTCACCGGCCTGTCCGCCCGCCTGATCCGGACTTCCGCGTCACGCGCCTTCCAGGGCCTCCCCGATCTCCTGGACGGCGCGGTTGTGCTGATCGGTGATCAGGATGTGTCCTGCCGCGATGGTCAGGGCAACGGGCCATTCGATGATCTCGACTGCGGCGAGCAAGCCGATCGCCGCGAAGAATGCCAGTTGCTCGGGACGCGGCAGCGCCACCCTGCCGAGGATCGGTAGCTGCACCGCGAAGCTGTGGGCCTCCCGCACCCGCTGGACGGCGTCGCTCTGCGATTCCGCCTCCGACGTTCGTTGGGCCATAGTTCGTCTCCCTTGTCCGTGCCGTTTCCCGGTCAGCCACCTTGATCGCGGACCGTGTCAGCTGTGCTGAGTTCCGTCGCCCAGACCGCTGCCGGTGTCTTCTCCGCCGCCGGGGACCCGTTGACCGGGGTGGTCACCCGCGTCCTCACCCCACCGCTGCGGGAGGTGTACGCCGTGCTGTTGCGGGCGGGCGTGATCGAGATCGTCGACTGATCGCCCACAAACTTTTCGAGCAGCCCCGGTGCGAACGCGGCCGCCGCGGTCGCGGCGCCCGCGCAGCCCAGCGCCTGGGCCCAGCCGACCGGTCCGAGCGGAGTGCAACCGAGGAGCTGACTGACACCGGGAGTACTGACCATGACGGTGAGTGCGGCGAGTGAACCGCCCGCGGTGAGCACCACGAGCGGACTCCGCGAATCGATGAGTGTCTGACCCAGCTGCGTGCCGACCAGCGCCACCAGCCCGACCGTGGACGCCCGGCGTTGCCTGCCCGTCACGCTCGCCAGCGCCCACGCCGTCGTCGCGCCCGCCGCGGTGGCGGCGCCGCGGATCGCGACGGTCCGCCACAGTGCCGCACTGTCCGGGCCGCGACCCTCTCCCCGGGCCTGTTCATTGGGCGGACTGACCGCGAGCGCGGCCGCGGGCAGGGCGTCCGTGAGCACGTTCACCAGCAGGAGCTGACGCGCCGTCAGCGGCGACCGTCCGGCGATCGCGCTGCCGATCAGGGCGAACGCCACCTCCCCTGCGTTCCCACCGAGCAGCACCGACACTCCCGCCTGCACCCGCCGCCACAGCTGACGGCCCTCGTCGAGGGCGTCGAGCAACGCGTCGACACGGCCGTCGAGGAGCACCACGTCCGCGGCGCTGCGGGCCGGGTCGCTGCCGCGCGAGCTGACACCGATCCCCACGCTGGCCGCCCGGATCGCGGCCGCGTCGTTGGCGCCGTCGCCGACCATCGCGCAGACGTGACCGACACGTTCGAGGGTCTGCACGATCTGCACCTTGTTCTCCGGCGACATCCGGGCGAAGACGACGCACTTCTCGACGGCATTCTCCTGCCCCCGGTGCGACAGGGTGTCCCAGTCGCACCCGCTGATCACCTGCTCGGACGACACCGCCAGTCCCAGCTCGTTCGTGATGGCGGTGGCCGTGACGGGATGGTCGCCGGTGATCAGCCGGACCCCGACCTGTAGCCCTTCCAGTTCCGGGAGCAGTCCGGCCGCTTCGGGGCGCGGGGTGTCCGCCAGCCCGAGCAGTCCGACGAGTTGCAGCCCACTGCCGCACAGGTCGTCGAGCACCGCGGTGTCGTCGGCCGCGCGACGCGCCTGGAAGGGCGTGACGGTCCGGCGGGCGACGGCGATGACGCGTAACCCGTCGGCAGCCATCCCGAGAACGGTGCCGTGGACCTCGTCCGCGTCGATGCCGGTGCACGCCGCGACCACGACCTCCGGTGCACCCTTCAGCGACACGTGTGTCCCCGACAGCGAGGCGGAGTAGGACCGTCCGGAGCGGAACGGAAGATAGCTGCTCGGGTCGTCCTCCTGCGGTAGCAGGTCCACTGCCGCGTCGGCGATCGCGACGTCGGTGGCGTGTGCGGCCGGACTGCCGTCGGGGGTCACGGCGCTCCGGCCGGCGCACACGAGCACGTCCTCGCGATCGAACCCCGGCTCCGGGACGGCGGTGACGACCCGCAGGCGGTTCTCGCTCAGGGTGCCCGTCTTGTCGAAGCACACCACGTCGACGCGGCCGAGCGCCTCGACGGAACGGGGCGCCCGCACCAGCGCGCCCGACCTCGTCAGTCGGCGTGCGGCGGCCTGCTGCGCCAGGGTCGCGACGAGCGGCAGACCCTCGGGAACCGCCGCCACCGCGACCGCGACACCACTCGTGACCGCCTGCCGCAGTCCGGTGCCGCGCAGGAACCCGACGGCGGTGACCAAAGCGCCACCGCCCACGCTGACGGGCAGCACCCGGTCGGTGAGGCTTCTGAGCTGCGCCTGCAGACCGACGTGCGACGCACTCGCCGGGGTGAGCGCGCCCGCGCGTCCCGCTTCGGTTGCGTCGCCCACCGCGGTGACGATCGCCGCCGCCGTGCCGGTGAGGATCGTGGTCCCCGCGAACGCCATGCAGGAACGTTCGCTGAGCGGTGCGCCCGGAGTCGGCGACGTCTGCTTGCTCACCGGCAGCGATTCGCCGGTGAGCGAGGACTCGTCGACCTCGACGCCCGACGCCTCGACCAGCCTGCCGTCGGCGGGAACCACCTCACCGGGACCGATCTCGATCACGTCGCCCGGCCGCAACCGCGAGGCCTCCACCCGCTCGGTCGCCCGGTTCTCCGGGGACCCGGCGACGCGGTGTGCGGGCGGATCGCCCGCCGCCAGCAACCGGTCCAGCAGACGTTCCGCGTGCAGGCGTTGCACGGCCGACAGCGCGGCGTTGCCCGCCAGTACCGAGCCCACGAGCACCGCGTCGATCGGCGACCCCAGCAGGGCGCTCGCCGCCGATCCGGTGGCGAGGACGGGGGTCAGCGGATCCGACAGTTCCGTCCGCATCGCCCGGCCGAAATCCCAGGCGAGACCGACCGGCCATGCCGTGAGCCGCCCGATCGCCTCGACCGGGGTCAGCACCAGATTCACCGAGGGACGCCGGGGCGCCGCGGCATTCTCGTCGTCGCGCGGGGGCAGCAGGCGGCGCACGTCCGGCACCGGCATCTCGTGCCAGGCGTGCACCGGGGCGGCGGGTGGAACCTCGGCCCGCAGCACACTGCGCGCGAGGGAATGCCCCGTCCACAATCCTGCCGCCGCGCCGACCGTGACGGGTCCGGGGCCGCGGCCACGCACTCCGGGCAGCATGACGAGCGCACCGAGCATCGACGCCGCCGTTGCGATCTCGACGCCGCGCCTGCTCGCCGTCCGCGCGTCCGGCAGGGCCCGCAGCACCCGCCAGACTCCGACGAGGTCGTCGACCAGCAGGTCCGCACACCACGGCGGCGGGGCGTCGTCGGCGAGGACACCGATCCCGACGTCGGCGGACGACAGTGCGTGCGGCGCCCGGCCGGCGACCACCGCGACCGTCGCTCCGTTCGCCTGCAACTGCGCGACGGCGTCGCGAAGGTCCACATCCAGTGACCCGCTCGAGGGCAGCAGATCGTCGAACGCCGAGCGGAGTCCGCCGAGCGTGTCCACGTTCACCGACACCACCTGGGCGCCCGACGTGCGAGCCTGCGCGAGCACGGCCGCCGCGCTCGGGTGGTGGGCGGGGGTCACCAGGACAGCGGAATCTTCGTCCACGGCGAGTGCGGCGATATCATCCGGAAGGTCGGTCAACGGGTGCCAGCCCACCCCGAGAGCGCCGGCCCCCACGGCAGAACGCGCGGCCTCCCACACTCTCGTCCGGTCGGCGTCCCGAACCGCACGGATACCGCTCACCCGGAGCTCGGCCGTGTGCAGCACCGACGGGTCCACGACCACCGCGTCGACCCGGTCCAGGCAGCGCAGCGCGCCGGGACGCAGAGCCAGCACGGTGTGGCGATCGGCCAGTCCACGGCCGAGCGTCGCGGCGAAGGCCTCGCGTGCGGTGCGCGCCGCCTTCGGCGCGGCGACCAGGGCCGCGTCCGCGGCGCCTGCGACACTTCGGGTCGCTGCCCCCACCGCGGTCGCGCCCACCCACTGCGCGATCGCCGCCCGGTCGACATCCCGCTCCACCGGTCCCGATGTTCCGCGCGCGCGGGCGGAACGACCCGTGTCGTCCGCGGGGTGCCGGGCCAGTTCGGGTTCGCGGCGGTGCCACACCCGCCGGCCCGACCACGCCTCCGCCGTGATCGCCGACCGCAGTGCCACGTCCACGGCGAGTGACGCAGGCGCCCGCCGCAGCACGTCGCCGACGGCCTGAGCGGTAGCGAGCAGCAGTTCGGCGGCGTCCGGCCCGAGCCGGTTCTCGACCATGCTGCGCAATCGGGGCTGATAGTTGACGAACGTGACGGCGGCGGCAGGCAACGCCGCAGGCAGTGCGGGCATCGGAAGCAGGCGAAGGCCGGCGGCCGCGACCAGTCCGGTCGTGACGGCGGCCAGTGCGAGCGCGCGTTCGGCGAGTGCGACGTCGTCGCCGGGAAGTTCTCCGGGCCGGTCACGGACGGCACCGCGAGCGATCGGTCGCGCGACATCCTCCGCGCCCGCGACCACGGCACACAGCGCGGCCACCGACGGTCCGCGCTCGTCGACCGTCACCACCAGCCGGGACAGCGCGCGGTTGAGTTCCGCTCCCACCACACCGGCGGTCTCCCGGACGGCGCCGAGAACGGTCGCGGCCACGTCGTCCCCGCGAGGTCCGTCGAGTCCGCGGACCTCGATCCAGGCACGGCCGTGTCCGGAACTCGTGCGGCGGGCGGGGGTTCCCCCGAGCACCTCGGTGGCGATCTGCGACGCGGTCCGTGCGGTGGTCGCCATCAGATCGGCAGCGACCGTGCCCCCGTAGGACGCCACCCCGAGTCCGACACCGGCGCCGCGCACCGGCAGGGATGCGACGGCAACGAGGTATCGACCGAGTCCCACGGCAGCTACTGCCTGGAACCTGCGCCGAACTGTCGCAGCACGAGCGCCGCCCCGCCCACGGTGACCAGCACCGGCCACTCGACCAGTCCCGCCGCACCGACGGCGGCCAAGGTGAGCGCGGCGGCGGGGGTCGAATGACTGCCGCTCTCCATGCCGGACCGGACTCCGCTCGCCGCCCCTCGGACTCCGCCGACCACACCGCCGATCGCGGCGCCTCCGACCGCACCGACCGCACTGGTCGTCGCGTTCGCAGCACCTGACACGGCGTGCACTGTGCCGTCGACGATTCGCATGACGAGCTCCCATCGGCCGTGGCCACTACCGCCGATGCGCGGCGGATCATGTCTGCGGTACCCACCTCAGGGTATTCTCAACCGTCGCGCGCCGGAACAGTTTCAGGGAACTCTCAGCGATTATCGGATACTGTTCTGCCCCATAGGAATTCGCTCGCCTTGTTCGGTTCGCCAGAATTCCCAGCCGTCGTGGGTTTCGATGTCTCCGCTGATGTGACTGGCAACGGCGGTCGCCGCCGTCGTGGGGTCGGGAAACCGGCGGCCCTGCATCGGACCGCGCATGATCTCCAGAGTCTGCGTGTCGGGGTCGAACCGTCCGACCAGCCGATAACCCTCGAAGTCGGCCACGACCTCGAGGCGGTTGTCGATCAGTTCCTCCAACGCCGCGGTCGCTTTGGCCGGCTTCTTCCGGGCGGATGCGCGGGCGGCGGCGTCGGCGCGCAACGTGGCCGCCGTCGTGGCGCGTTGCGCGTCGCTGTAGCGGCTGGGGTCCTTCTCCCCCGCCAGCCCGAGAAGATCCCAGCGCCCGCGACCGTGCGCGACCCGGCTCAGCGGGATCGCGTGGTGTCCGGTCCGCGTGCGGCCGGGGGTGTCCATCATCCACAGATCCACCTCGGCGCGGATGTCGTCGGCGACCTCGGACGAGGGCACGACGAAGAACTCCTCCGGCGAACTCGCGAGATCCACGAACACCCAGAACTGCGAGCCGGTGTCGTCGTCGTCGAGCGATTCGTCCTGTTTGCGGGCCTGCCAGTCACCGCTGAGCTTGGAGCGCACCCGCACGATGCAGCTCGTGCCGTCGTCGCCCCAGACCTGGACGGGGTTGCGTCGCGAGTGGGTGAGCCGGACTGCCTTGCCACCCCGTTCCACGACATCGGCGATGAAAGCCTGGATTCCCCGGCTGGCGGTGTCTTCCACTGTCTACGTGTCCGTCCCTGATTCTGCGTCCCGTACGCAGGTGGAGAGAGGTGTGGCGACGGGTTTGCGCAGCACGACTCGGCGTTCTTCTCCTCACCTTACGTGCCGAGCCCGGCGCACGGTGACTACCCGACCGCGCGGGCCGCTTCCGCCGCCTCGGCGAAGAACCACGACAACACCAGGGCACCGGGGTCCACGACGCCGCGCGCCGCCTCACCGATGTAGCTGGCCCGGCCGCGCCGCGCGGTGATGTCCGCGGTCGCCTCCGCGCCACGTGCGGCGGCGTCCGCGGCCTCGGCCAGACCGTCGGCCGGACTCTTCCCGGCCGGGGCGGCCGATTCGAGGGCGGCGACGGCCGGGGCGATGGCGTCGATCATCGTCTTGTCTCCGGGTTGCGCCCCGCCGAGTTCCTGGATCGTATCGAGGCCCGCCCGTGCCGCGGCGGCGATCGCCTTCAGGTCCAGACCGTGCGGTGCGTCGGCGGCCACCCGGTAGAACTGCCGGAACCAGACACCGAACAGCGCGCCCGACGTGCCACCCGCATGACCGAGATAGGCGTCGGACAGTGACTCGAACACCGTCTGCGGGGAGTAGCTGTCACGGATCCTGGGAACGTCGACGTGGTCGAGTGCGGCCGCCATGTTGGTGCCGAAGTCCCCGTCGCCTGCGCGGCGGTCGAGGTCGGTGAGGTTCGCCTCCTCGGCGAGCACCTTCTCCACGAACGCGCCGATCCACGCGCCCACCGCCGCACGGCCCAGCGTGTCGGCGGTGCCGGACACCTCCGGCTCGTCCTCACGGGAGGCGACGTTCGACCGGAACCGCACCTCGGATTCGTCTGCGATGCCGCGGAATTCACCGGCCGGGGCGTTGGGCCATCCCGGTGCGGCGGTCGGTGCGTCCCACAGGTCGAGGAGCTGGTCGTCGCAGCGCACCAGTGTGATGGATGCGCCGTCCATGTCGAGGGCGGTGACGAAGCTGCCGACCAGCGAGCGCCGGATCACCACACCCCGCTCCGCGAGGTGGTCGGCGAGCTCACCGAACAACAGTTGCAGCTCCAGCGGATGGGCCGCGCCGAGCCCGTTGACGATCGCGATCACCGGCTCGCCCCGCTCCACGCCGAGCGAGGCGAGCACGGGGTCGGTGAGCCGGCGGACCAGTTCGGCCGCCCCCATCGCGTCGACCCGTTCGGTTCCGCGTTCGCCGTGGATGCCTATCCCGAGTTCGATCTGCCAGTCGGGGAGGTCGAACGACGGCGCGTCCGCCCCCGGGACCGTGCACGCTCTCAGCGCGACCGCCATGCTGCGGGAATTCCGGGCGGTGCGTCGCCCGAACTCCGCGACGGTGGCGAGGTCGTCTCCGCGTTCGGCCGAAGCGCCGCAGATCTTCTCGACCGCGATCGTGGCCGCGGTGCCGCGACGTCCGGGCCCGTCCTCCCGTTCGGAGGCGACGTCGTCGTCGACGAGCACGTGCTCGACCGTGATGCCGTCCTCCGCCGCCAGTTCGCCGGCGATGCGGAAGTTGAGGACGTCGCCGGTGTAGTTCTTCACGATGTGCACGACGCCGCCGCCCGCGTCCACGGCCCGGGTGGCGGCCCGCACCTGCAGCGCGTTGGGCGAACTGAAGATGAGGCCGGGGCAGGCTCCGGTGAGCATGCCCCGGCCGACGAACCCGGCGTGCAGCGGTTCGTGCCCGGACCCGCCGCCCGACAGCAACGCGACCTGCCCGGACGGCAACGGTTCCCGCCGGGTGAGATATCCCGGTTCCGGATGCCATTCGAGGTCGTCGGTGGTGGCGACGGCCCCGCGGAGCGCGTCGACGACGAAGGACTTGGGCGAGTTCAGGAACTGTGGGTACGCCATGCTCCCAGGCTAAGCGTCCGCATGTGAGTGCCGCGGCGTGCCGGAGGACACTGTGCCACTCACGTGGGAGGCGGCGGCCAGTGCTTCCTCGAACTCCCGCCGGCCCGACTGCGATCCGAGTAGGAGCGCGAGCCGGGTCAGGAATCCCTCGCGGTCCGACTCCTCCGCCTGGTCGAGCGCCTCGGACAGTCCCATCCACACGTTCTCGCGCAGCAGTTCGTCCGGCGTCGCCGTCGTCTCCGTGTGCGCGGGGACGACGCCCAGCGTGGGGGCGGTTGCCGTTTTCAGGTGGTCGTGGACGTCGCCGAGCAGCGACAGGTCGCGGACCCGGCACAGGACGAGTCCGTCCGGGCGGATCACGAAGCACTCACCCGCGGACGCGCCGAGGGCCTGCGCCAACGCGCCGTCGGGGTCGTCGAGGACCGTCAGGTCGGCCGCCCCGTCCACCGCCGCCCCCGGTGCCGGGACGACGACCGCCCGCACCGATTCGGGCGACAGCGCCATTGCGAGCGCAGACGCGTGTGCGGCGAGCATCCGAGCACCGGCCGGGTCGACTCCGACACCGAGCACCGCGAAACCCGTTCCCCGGACACGGTTCAGCGAAGACTCCACCGACCCGTCGGCGGTGGCGACGCGGACGCGCCGGTCCTCCATCGGATCCCCGGGCAGCACGCCGGTCGTCCCCTCGGCCACCGGCCACGTGAGCGGCGACAGGTGCGCGTGCGTCGCACTCGACTGCCGCGGATTGACGAGGTGACCGAACTCCGGACGGGTCGTGGCCAGCGCCAGCACGGCGTCACGAGTGGTGCGGTAGCCGTGGCTGCCGGGCGACATGATGAGCGTCGACTTGCCCGCGTTGTCGACGTTCTGCTGCCAGGCGGCGCGCCGTTCGGCCGAATATGCCTGCAGGAGGGACTCGCCCGCGGTCCCGTGGACGACGGCGGCCAGTGTCCAGGCCAGGGTCTCGGCGTCCTCCATGCCGGAGTTCAGCCCGCGGACTCCGAAGATCGGCACCAGGTGGGCGGCGTCGCCTGCGAACAGGATGCGACCGTGCGTGAAGTCGTCCAGCGCGAGCGCGTGCGCGCGGTAGAAGCCGTGCCATTCGAGGGTCCACGGCACGTCGTTCTCGAGCCAGTCGAGGTGCCGGGTGATCCGGTCGCGGATGCGGTCTTCCTGCGTCTCGAGTTCGGCGTCGTCGGAGCTGTCGAGTTGGTAGTCGATGCGCCAGATGTCGCGGGGCTGCTGATGCATGATGATCGTCGAGCCGGGGTTGCTCGGCGGGTCGAACCACACCATCCGCTCGGCGGGCAGCGTCGATTCCCAGTGGATGTCGGCGATGACGTAATTGCCCTGATAGCTGTTTCCCTGCAACCGGATTCCGGCCAGTTCACGCATCCGGCTGCGACCGCCGTCGGCGGCCACCACCCAGCGCGCGCGCAGGCGGCGCGCACCGAATGCGGTGTCGACGTCGAGCGTCACGTCCTCGTCCGACCGCAGCACCCCGGCGACGCTCGACGACCAGTGGAACGTGATCAGCGGGTGCGCGAGCAGCGTGTCCGTCATGATCTGCTCGATCTCGGACTGCGACACGTTGACCATGGGCCCGCGGACGTCGTGGTCGCCGTGCGCCATCTCGAAGTGCAGCACCTGCTCGTCGCGGTAGAAGCTGCGCCCACCCACCCAGGGGAGCACGATCTTCTCGAGTTCCGGCCCGAAGCCGAGCCGGGCGGCCACCTCGAGGCTGTGCCGCGAGATGCAAATGGCGCGGCTGCCGAACGACACCTGGTCGGCGGCCTCGAGCACGGTGACGGGGATGCCGCGCTGCGCGAGGCCGAGCGCCACGCCCATGCCGACCGGTCCCGCGCCCACGACGACGACGGGCAGGGCCTCGTCGGTTGCACCGGTCGACGCGAACTCCGTCGCCGGGTACTTCTGTGGCTGAAAGTAGGTGGACATGTCAGGCGGCCTCCGCTTCCCGGCGGTTGGTGTTGGTTTCCGGCAACAGCAGGATCGAGACGAGACTGACCACGGCGATCACCACGAAGTAGGCGGTGACGGCCGTCGAGGTGCCGAACGCTTCGAACAGCCACGTCGCCATGAACGGTGCGAGTCCACCGCCGAGGATGGCGCCGATCTGGTAGCCGAGAGACGCACCGCTGTAGCGGATGTGGGCGGGGAAGAGTTCCGCGAACAGTGCCGACTGCGGCCCCGCGGTGGTGCCGAGCACCGCCGCCATCACGATCATCGCGAGCAGCATGACGGGGATCGACGCCGTGTCGATGAGTGGGAAGAACACCGCGGCCACGATCACGAGCGCGATCGAACTCCACGTGTACACGCGGCGCCGGCCGAGCACGTCCGACTTCCAGGCCGACACGGCCATGCCCGCCATCCAGACCGGGCACGCGACGATCAGCAGTGTGAGCATGGTGGCGCGGCTGTATCCGAGTTCCTTGGTGCCGTACGTCAGGACGTACACCATGAACACGTAGGCGATGCCGTTGGTCGCGATGAATGTGCCGGCCGCGAGCAGCACCGTCCGCCAGTTGCGGGTCAGCACCTCGACGATCGGCATCTTCACGATCGTGTCGCTCTCCTTGGCCTCCGCGAACGCCGGGGACTCGAAGACGCCGAGGCGAATCCACATCGCGACGCCGACGAGCACGGCGCTCATCAGGAACGGCACTCGCCAGCCCCACGTCTGGAACGCGTCGTCGGACAGCAACTGGGTGACGGCGAGGAACACGACGTTCGCCATGATCACTCCGGCCGGAACGCCCATCTGCGGTGCCGCGCCGTACAGGCCGCGCTTGCCTTCCGGGGCGTGTTCGGTGGCCATGAGCACCGCGCCGCCCCATTCGCCGCCGACGCCGATGCCCTGAACGAACCGCAACGCCACCAGCAGGATGGGTGCGGCCACGCCGATGGCCTCGAAGTTCGGGAGCAGGCCGATGCCGACGGTCGCGGCGCCCATCATGGTCAGCGACAGCACCAGCATCGACTTGCGTCCGATGCGGTCGCCGAAGTGCCCCATGACGACGCCGCCGATCGGGCGGGCGATGAAGCCGACCGCGAACGTGGCGAATGCGGCGAGCGTTCCGGCGAACGTCGACGCGCCGGGGAAGAACTGCGGTCCGATCACCAGGGCTGCGGCGGTGCCGTAGATGAAGAAGTCGTACCACTCGATCGCGGTACCGACGAAGCTCGACAGGACTGCCCTGCGCGCTTCCTTGTGGGACACCGGCGGTGTCGCCTCGGTGATTGCCGTCATCGTCTGCCTTCCCGGTTCTGCTGCGCGCACACTCATCGCGCTACCGGAAAACAATGACCCGACTCACATACATCTGAAAAGCGGGACTATCCCCACATGAATTGCAGAAAAACCGTGGAAGGCGTGAATGCGCAGCTCAGGCAGTGACGAACCGGATGAATGCTCGCGCGACCCGGCTCAGCGTCGCCTCCTGATGCCACGCCACCACCACGGCCACCGACGCCGGTTTCGGGTCGGCGATCGGTTTCACGACGACGGGCAGACCCTCGTACGTGACGTCCACCCGGGGTCGCTGCAGCAGCAGCGTCCACCCCAGACCGCGTCCGACGAAGGCCCGCGCCGTCTCGAAGTTCGCGGTCCGATACGCCACCCGGGGCGCGAATCCGGCCTCCCGGCAGACGTCTATCGCATGGTTGGTGCTCGGTGGCGCGTCCAGCAGCACCATCGGGTGCTCGGCCAGATCCGCGAGGCGCACCGGCCCGTCGACTCCCGCCAGCGGATGCTCCGCGCCGAGCACCACCATCGGCTCGCGGGTCATGAGCGGCACCGTCTGCCACTCCGGGGACAGGTCGAGGTCGTAGACGATGGCGACGTCCAGTTCGCCGCCCTCGAGCTGCGTCCGCAACCGGTTCTGCGTGTCTTCCCGGAACTCCACGGACGCCCGCGGGTACTCCGCGGTGAACGCGTACAACATCGACGGCAGGATCGTCGGGCCGAGCGCCGGGTAGCAGCCGACGGCGATCGGCCCCGCGACGACACCGCCCTCCCCGGATGCGTCGGCCTGCAACTCCCCCGCCTGCTGCAACAGGGCACGCGCCCGCGACAGCACCGCCTCCCCCGTCGGGGTCAGCTGCACACCGCGGGCGCGCCGGCGCACACACAACTGCGCCTTCAGTGCCTTCTCCAGATCCGTCACCGCCGCGGACAACGCCGACTGCGACAGGTGCATCCGCTCGGCCGCACCACTGATCGTCCCGGTCTCCGCCACCGCCACGAACGCCGCCAGCTGGCGCATCGTGTACACGGGGACGTTGTCGGGGCGGGGCATGCAAGAACGGTAGCGCGGAAAATTCAGCGTCCGGTGGCCGCCGGGACCTGCGCGAGCACCTCCCGGGTGGCGGCGACCAGCCGCGCGAGCCACGCGTCCGTGCCGACGGCCCGCCGGAGCGGCTCGTTGGGGAGTTCGATGCTCACCGGCAGGCCCGCCGGCAACGTCGACCAGATGTCGGCGAGCGGGATGCCGCCCGACCCCGGAACCAGCCGCTCTTCGCGGGCCTGACGGATCAGTTCGGCGTCGTCCGTGGGCGCAGGCACCGAGCCGTCGCACATCTGGGCGTAGTGCAGCCACTCCCGGGGGATCGCCGCCAGGTCGTCGAGCGTGGTGCTCGACCGTCCGACGTGCAGCCCGTCCACCAGCACGCTGCGCGCCGGCCCGTCGGCCTGCGACACGATCTCGACCGCGGTGGCCGCGTCGGGCACGGCCGTCCACGGCATGAACTCGAGGCTCGCGACGATGCCGTACTGCGCGCACAGTTCCGCGAGCCGGGTGTAGGAGTCGGTGAGCCGGGCGCGGTCGCGGTCGTCGCCGCCGACGAGCACCGCCTTCGCGCCGAGGCGTGCGCCCGCCTCGAGTAGCGGAACGTACGACTTCGGGTCGAAATCGGCTCCCAGCCGGATGATTTCGAGGTCGAACACCTCGATCGGCGAATCGTCGAGACGACGGATCAGCGCGTCGAGGGCGGCGTCGTCCTCGTGCAGCGGGTAGGCGGTGGTGCCGGGCGCGGCGGGCAGCAGCCGGATGCCGATGGTGTCGAAGCCGTGCTTCTCGGCGAGGTCCACCTGCCGCAGCGGCGCGGTGTCGAGCACGGTGAGTGCGGCAAGGCCGAGTGGGGCGGTCATCGCAGATCTCCTGTCGTCGAGGCGAGGCGGCGACCGGTGAGGTAGCCGAAGGTCATGGCCGGGCCGAGGTTGATGCCGCCGGACGGGTAGTGGCCGCCCATGACGCTGGACTGGTCGACCCCGACGGCGAACAGCCCATCGATCGGCTGGTCGTCGTCGTTCAGCACCCGGGACGCCCTGTCGGTGACCAGACCGGCGAACGTGCCGAAGCTGCCGGGGACTACCTTGACCGCGTAGAACGGGCCTTCCTCGAGCGGTGCGAGGGAGGCGTTGGGCCACGGATTGTCGGCGTCCCCGGAGCCGACGGTGAACGGGGTGGTGCCACGACCGAACTCGGGGTCGACACCGTCGCGGGCGCCCTCGTTGAACGCTGCGACCGTCTTCTCCAGGCCGTCGGGGTCGACGCCGATCTTCTCGGCCAGCTCGCGCACCGTGCGGCCGCGGGTGAGGTAGCCGGACTTCAGGTACGGCCACGTGGGGATCGGCAGCGGCTTGGCCATGCCGAGCGGGAAGTACCGCAGGTACCGCTGGTCGGCGATCAACCAGGAGCAGACCTCTTCGCCGTCGGGGACCTGTTCGACCATCGCAAGGGTGTAGTCGTGGTAGCCGAGGGCCTCGTTGACGAAGCGGCGGCCGTCGGCGAGAACGCCGATGGCGCCGGGCTTTCCGCGGTCGAGGATGTGCGGGAACACGCCCTCCTTGCCGTTGCGGTACCGGATGATCGACACCGGGCAGTACGCCACCGGCGACGCGACCGAGCGGTCGAGTCGCCCGCCGACCGACTCGCCGAGGGTGATGCCGTCGCCGGTGGTCGTGGACGGGGTGAGGGTCCAGTGTTCGCGGCCCGTGGGTGTGCGGGGAAAGAGTTCGCGGCGCCGGTCGACGTCGCGACTGAAGCCGCCCGTCGCGAGGACGACTCCGCGGCGGGCGGACACGGAGTAGGCCCCGTCCGGGCCCTCCAGCCGGACACCGGTGACGGTGCCCGCGGAGTCGGTGGTCAGCGCGGTGGCCGCCGTGTTCACGCGGATCTCGACGCCGGCGTCGAGCGCCGACCGCAGCAGCCGGCCGACGAGCGCGGTGCCGTTGACGAGTTGCTGGCCGCGGCGTGTGATGGCGAGGTCGAGCAGGTGCGTGGACACCCTGCGGGCGCAGTGCACGAACGCCTTCGCCGAACGCGTCGAGTGCAGGAAGGCCTGCAGGTCCGGGCCGGCCATGATGCCCATACCGAGGAACGACGTCTCGTAGAGCTGCCGCCGGAGCAGCGCCGCGACGTCGGGGCCGAGCTTCCGGAGGCTCACCGGTTTCGGCCCGACGGAGCGGTGGCCCGTGCCCGCACCCGGTGTGTCGCCGTGGATGTCGGCGATCTTCGCGCCCGGAACGAACTGCAGCGCCGTCTTCTTCTCGAAGAACTCGACCATCTCGGGTGCGCCGTCGAGCAGGGCGTCGACCTTGGCGGCGTCGAAGTTCTCGCCGAGTCGGTGCTCGAGATAGGTGCGCGGCAGCGAGCGGTCCTCGTTCACGCCGTCGGCCTGCGCGAACAGGTTCCGCGGCGTCCACATCCAGCCGCCGGACCACGCTGTCGCGCCGCCGCACGTGTCCGCCTTCTCGACGACGAGGACGGAGGCTCCCCCGTCGGCTGCGGCGACGGCGGCGGACAGACCGCCCGCTCCGGACCCGATGACGACGACGTCATAGGTGGCGATGGTGTGTTCGGGGGTCATAGCGTCTCCTGAGCGGATGTCGTTGCGAAAGTCGGTGCGGGCGTGAGGTCGACGACCCGGCCGGTGCGCGAAGACTCGTAGATCGCCGCGATGATCGCCAGCGAGGCGCGCGCGTCACGTCCGGTGACGGCAGGGTCGCGACCGGCCAGGACGGCGTCCGCGAAATCCTGCACCTGGAGTGTGTGGAAGTCGGCGAGTCCGGCATTGACTTCCGTGACGTCGAGATTGGCACGGATGTCGGGTGTGAACGGGGCACGGAACTCCACTTCGCCGGGGACCGTCCAGATCTCGTTGACGCCCTCCCGGCCCTCCGGGAACTCCAGGACGCTCGCAATCGCACCGGTCTGCCCTATCACGGTGACCCGGTTGCCGAGGTTGTGGTTGGCGCCGGTGGTCGCGGTGACGGTAGCCGTGCCGCCCGACGCGAACGAGACGACGGCGGACGCGCTGTCCTCGGTCTCGATGTGGTCGCCGTGTGTGTGGGTGCGGATGAAGCCGCTCACCGACACGGCCTCACCCATCAACCACTGGAGCATGTCGATCTGGTGGACGGCCTGGGTCATCAGGACACCGCCGCCGTCGGTGTCCCACCGTCCGCGCCACTCGTCGGCGGAGTAGTAGGACGACGGGCGGTGGAGAAGCACCGACGCCTCACCGAGCATCGGAATGCCGATCCGGCCGTCGTCGATGGCCGTCCTGATCCGCCGTACGGCCGGCCAGAACCGGCGCTGGAACAGCACACCGAACGTGATGCCCGCGCGGTCGGCGGCCGCGATCATCCGGTCGGCCGCGGCGACGTCGACCGCGATCGGCTTCTCGCACAGCACGTGGATCCCGGCCTCCGCCGCAGCGACGACCACTTGCTCGTGCACCGGATGCGGGGTGCAGACGGTGCACGCATCGAGGCCGAGGGCGATCAACTCCTCCACCGAACCGACGGCCCGCGCGATGTCATGCGCGGATGCGAACTCGCGGGCGCGGTCGACGTCGGGGTCGCAGCAGCCGACCACCTCGACGCCGGGCACCTGCTGCAGGGCCCGGGCGTGGTTGCCGGCGATCTTTCCGCAGCCGACGATGCCGATTCGTAGTGCCATCAGTAGTGCTCCTCGGTTTCGACGTCCCGGGCCGCGGACTCGCCGCGGTCGAGACGGTTCAGGGCGTCGACGTCCGCGGCGGTGAGCCGCACGTCGAGTGCAGCCAGGTTCTCGGCCTGGCGGGCGGGATTCGCGGATCTCGCGACCGGCACGACACCCTGCGCGAAGTGCCAGGCCAGGACCACCTGTGCGGGGGCACGGTCGAGGCGCCGGGCGATGTCGGTGACCACAGGCGAGTCGAGCACCTCGCCGCGGCCCAGCGGGCTCCACGACTGCGTGAACACGCCGAGTTCGTCGTTCGCGCGCCGGACGGGCAGCCGGGCGAGCGACGGGTCCATCTGGATCTGGTTGACCGCGGGCGCTTCTCCGGTTTCGGTGACGACGCGACGCAGGTGCGTCTCCAGGAAATTGGAGACGCCGACGTAGCGGACGAGGCCGGCGTCGCGGCACGCGAGCATCGCCTCGAACGCCGCCACGTACCTGTCGTGGCGGGGCAGCGGCCAGTGGATGAGGAACAGGTCGAGCCGATCGAGTCCCAGATTCTTCAGGCTCCGCTCGACCGCGCCGCGGATGTCACCCGACACGTGATCGCTCCCACGCAGTTTCGTGGTGACGAACAGCTCCTCGCGGGGCAATCCGCACTCCGCGAGCGCCACACCCACGGCGTCCTCGTTGTCGTAGATCGTGGCGGTGTCGACGAGCCGGTAGCCGGCTTCGATGCCGGACAGCACGGCCCGGGTGGCGTCCGGGCCGGTCAGTGGCCAGGTCCCGAGACCGAGGGGCGGGATGTCCATCACGCGCTGACCTCCTCGCGGGCTTCGGCGGCCGCGGTGATCTTCGCGGCGACGTCGGCTGCGGTGACGAGAGCGGCGTGGATGGAGCCGCCGTCGCCACTCGCGTCACCGACCGTGTGGACGCCGAGTCGCGGTGCCAGCGCCCGCACTGCGGCGAGCAGGTCGGTGCGCGGCTCGACGCCGTGCGAGATCAGCAGTTCGCCGGGAGCGTCCACCACCCGCTCGTCCCCGGCGGTCGAGATCACCACCCGGTCTTCCTCGATCCGCGTCACGATCGACGACAGGTGGGTGGTGAGGTTCGCACTCGCCGCGAGCCGCGGCAGCAGCACGATCTTGCCGCGTCGGCCGACGTCGTGGGCGATCGTCTCCTGCGGGCCGATCATGACCACCTCCGTGCCGTGCTGGAGCAGGTCGTCGGCGACCGCGGCCGCTTCCCGGTCGGCGCCGAAGATCGTGACCGCCTCGGGTGCAGGGTCTCCGGCTTCCAGGAACTCGCGAACGTCGCGGACCCTCCGGGTGTCGGCCCCGGGGAGGTCGACCTGGGGTCCGCGGCCGCCCGTTGCGAGCACGACGGCGTCGAAGTCGAGTTCCGCCAGTGCGGCGGCGTCGACCCGCGCGCCGGTGTGGCAGGTGATGTCGAGGTCGGCGATCTCGGCGAGGTACCAGTCGACGATCCGTGAGTACTCGGGGTACTCGTGCAGTCGCGAGGCCAGCGCGAAATCGCCACCGAGACTGCCGCGTTCGTCGTACAGGTCGACGCGGTGCCCGGCGAGCGCGAGGTCGCGGGCGGCAGCCATCCCCGACGGCCCGCCGCCTACGACGGCGACACGCACCGCCACGTCCGCCGGCTTCGACGGCTGCTCGAGTTCGCGGCCCACCCACGGATTGACCGAGCACGGAACGGGTCCGGCGGCGAGTCTGTCGATGCAGTAGTTGCAGGCGATGCAGGGCCGGTACCGGCCGCCGTC
>NZ_LTCZ01000392.1:0-34046 GCF_001583455.1 Rhodococcus sp. LB1
CCTGATCGCGATGATCATCGTCGGTGTCGTCCTGATGGCCGTCTCGGGACCGGCCATGTTCTGGATCTTCGGACTGCTGCTGTGTCTATTCGTCGGTCCCGCGCAGTCGTCCGCGCGCACGTTCCTGGCCCGGATCACACCGCCCGGCCGGGAGGGGCAGATGTTCGGCCTGTACGCGACCACCGGCCGCGCGGTGTCGTTCCTCTCGCCGACCCTCTTCGGATTGTTCGCCTGGTGGTTCGCGGCGGATCGGGCGGGGATCCTCGGCCTGGTGATCGTGCTCGCGATCGGGCTCGCCGCGCTGACGGTGGTGAAGGCCCCCGAACGCGACTAGCGCCTCGCGCGACGATCGTCGTCGATCCGGAGCTTCTCCGGGAACAGCCGCCGCTGCGTCAGCCAGCCCGCCGCGGCCACGACGATCCAGATCACCGTGGCGAAGAACTGCTGGGTGCCCTCGTTCGGATCCTCCAGGAAACCCAGTGGAGGGATGGCCAGCCCGAGTCCCGTCAACACCATGCTGGCGCCGCCGAGCGCCGTGAGCCACAACAACGCCCGCGCCCGGTACCGGTCGGCGATGAAACCACAGGCGACGGCGAGCGCGACGATCACGATCCCGCTGAGGAGCCAATTCGCGTCGTCGGGTTGCAGGACACGACTGAGCTTGGCCCCGATGACGGCGCCGGTGATGATCCCGAGAAAGAATGCGGCGAACTTGAAGATCAGGGTGGTGGCCACCCACGCCACGACCGCCCCGATCGCCGCGACCAGGAACGTCGTCTCGAGTGACAGCGACAGCAGATCCGCGAGGAGCCAGCCGAGGCCGAATCCCGAAGCGAGGACGGCGACGTGGAGTGAACCGACACCGGCGAAGCACAGAACGGCGCCGACGAGAAGGATTGCGATGCCACTCATGGTGCCCTCCCTGGGTGCACGAGACGAGTAGTGTCATCAAACCAGAACGAACGCCCCGTCGAGGGGAACGGCGGATTTCAGTTCGGTGCGGTTCCGGTACGCGTGAGGATCGCCTCCGCGAGGGCGTCGGGCCGCTGCTCCGGGATCCAGTGCGTGGCACCGTCCAGGACGACGAACTCGTAGGGCGCATCGACGAACTCGCCGCACCTTTCCGCTCCCGCACGCCCGAGCGCGATGTCGCCGGTGCTCCAGACGTAGGTCGTGGGAACGGTGACGGCGGGTGTCGCCTCGAAGTCGCTCGTCATGGCGCGGTACCAGTTCAGTGCGGCGGTCATCGCTCCCGGTTCGCTGAGCAGCGCGACGTGCCGGTCGACGAGTGCCGGCGGGACGACGTCACCGAACATGGCGCGCAGTGAGTGCGCGTTCTCGTCGAGGAGGACCCGCTCGGCCTTCCCCTCCATTCTCAGGAGCCGGATGTAGGAGGAGCGTTCCTTCTGATCGGCGTCTTCGCGCAGCGCCCAGCCGAATGCGCCGGGATGTGGCACCGACACGGTGGTGAGCGAGGTGATCCGGTCGGGGTACCTGGCCGCGACGACCCAGGCCACGGCGGCGCCCCAGTCGTGGCCGACGAGATGCGCCGTGTCGAGGTCGAGTGCGTCGAGGAGTCCGATCACGTCCGCGACGAGGTGGTCGATCCGGTAGGAGTCGACTCCGTCGGGTCGCGCACCGGGCGAGTATCCGCGCTGGTTCGGGGCGTACGTCCGCAGACCGGACTCGTTCAGCAGGGCGCTGACGGGTTCCCAAACCGCGGCGCTCTCCGGAAACCCGTGCAGCAGAACGACGGGGACGCCGTCGGCCGGACCGCTGGTCGTGACGTCGAATGTCAGGTCGCCGAGGGTGATGTGCGCGTGTTCCGAGGTTGACAGCATGCCCCCACCGTACGGCGAGAGCGCGACTACTTTCCGGGATTCCACCCGCTCATGCCGAGCATGATCAGGCGCAGTTGCCGTTCGGCGCGCGCAACCACCTCGGCCTCGCTTCGGCTTCCGGGACGATCGGCCTCGAGCAGATCGACGACGACGGCGAACATGGTGGACACGATCAGGTCGGCCGCCATCTCCAGGTCGTCGTGGTCCCAGGACTGCAGACCCTCGATGCGGGACAGATCCACCGTGAGTTCGCTGACGAACAGTTTCATCTCGGTAGCAATCGCCCGGCGAATTTCGGGGACGCCGCCGTAGCGTTCACGGCTGAGGAACCGGAACTGCGCCTCGTGGCTGCGGACCTGCCGGACGAGGATGTCGAGGGATGCGCCTGCGCTCTTGGTGCTCGGGGTGCGCCGGGCGTCGCGCAGCATCTGCCGCAGAATTCGCATGCCCTCCTCGACGAGCACCACGCCGAGCTCCTCGATGGACGCGAAGTGGCGGTAGAACGCGGTGGGCACGATTCCCGCGGTGCGGGCGATCTCGCGCAGGCTCACGCCGGCGAAACTCCGATCTGCCATGAGTTCGAGCGTGCCGTCGAGAAGGGCCTTCCTCGTGCGCTCCTTGCGGGCTGCCCTGCTCTCCGGTTCGGCGCCGGTCGACTGACTCACGGCAGTGAGTGTATTCGTGACAGTGCCGACACCGGTCATCTCCGGGTGCTCGTACTCGTCATCCGGCATGCGTATCCGATCCCTGCCTCGAGTGTGCGTGCGGTCACATTCCGATTGACAACTTCCTGTCCCTCTCTGTCACACTATTGTCAGTGTACAACCGTGCACTCAAATGGAGGAGGCTGACGTGTCAGTTGCCCACACCAGTCGTCCGGCGGAGGGACGCAGGTTCTCGCTGCTGTCGTTGTTCGAGGCGATGGCCACTCCGCACCAGCTCGACCGCTACCTCGAACTCGTCACTCCCATGGTCACCGTGCGCGACCTGCGCGCCGAAGTGGTCGAGGTCCGGCGGTCCACCGCCGACACCGTCACCCTCACGCTGCGCCCCACCCGTCAGTGGCGCGGATTCCGTGCGGGGCAGTTCGTGCAGGTGGGCGTCGTGATCGACGGGATTCGGCACACCCGGTGCTACTCACCGGCCAATGCACAGGCGTCCACCGACGGACTCGTCGAGCTGACGATCAAGGCGCATCCCGAGGGGCTGGTCTCGCAGTACCTGCACGCCCACGCGAGCCCCGGTCTCGTGCTCGACCTGTCTCAGGCGGCGGGAGAATTCACCCTTCCGTCTCCTCGCCCTCGCCGGGTCCTGCTGGTGAGCGGAGGCAGCGGAATCACCCCGGTTCTGTCGATGCTGCGCACCCTCGTCGACGAGCAGCACTTCGGAAGCATTACTTTTCTGCACTACGCGTACACCGAAGACGACGTCGCGTACCTCGACGAGTTGCGCGCACTCGCGGACGCGAACGCCAACGTCTCGCTCGTGCTGGCATACACCGATCAGGAGACCGGCGGCCATCTCCACGGGTTCTTCGGCCAGGAGCACCTCGACGCGGTGGCGCCCTGGTACGCGGACGCCGAAACCTTCCTGTGCGGCCCGCCCGGACTGATGCGTGGCGTTCGGGAGGTGTACCGCGAACTCGGCATCGAGGACCGTCTGCACACCGAGGAATTCGCTCCCGCCGCAGCCCCGGCGGAGGGTGAGGCCGGTGGTGAGGTGTCCTTCACCGCCAGCGGTGTCACCGCGGACAATTCCGGAGCGACGCTGCTCGAACAGGCGGAGGCCGCCGGGCTCCATCCCGAGTACGGATGCCGGATGGGCATCTGCTTCTCCTGCACCACGGTGAAGAAGTCGGGGTGCACCAAGAACGTCCGCACCGGCGACACCGACACCGATCCGGACAAGGCGATCCAGCTGTGCGTCTCGGTTCCGGTGGGCGACGTCGCCCTCGACATCTGATTTTCACTCGACATTTCAACGTTTGGAGACCGACATGTTTGGACTCTCGCTCTCGTTCCTCCCGTTCGTCGACGGCTCCGACGGTTCCCGTAACGACGCCCCGGTGGTGCTCAGTCACGACCAGGTCGAAGAGATCGGCCGGGAACTGGACGCCCTCCGCGACCGGACGGTTGCGGACCTCGGCGCCGAGGACCGCGAATACATCTACAAGATCATCAAGGCGCAGAGGGGATTCGAGGTCGCCGGCCGCGGGCTGATGTACCTCGGCTTCTTCCCGCCGGCCTGGATCGCCGGGGTCGGGGCTCTCGGTGTGTCGAAGATTCTCGACAACATGGAGATCGGCCACAACGTCATGCACGGCCAGTACGACTGGATGCGGGAACCGGGCCTGAACTCGCGTGTGTTCGAGTGGGACACCGTCTGCCCGGCTGATCAGTGGAAGCATTCCCACAACTACATGCACCACACGTACACCAACATCCTCGGCCGGGACCGGGACATCGGCTACGGCATCTTGCGGATCGACGAGGCGCAGAAGTGGAACCCCTACTACCTGGGGAACCCGGTCTACGCCTTCTTCCTGATGATGCTGTTCGAATGGGGCGTCATGATGCACGACCTGGAAGCGGAGAACGTGATCCAGGGCAAGCGGAAGTGGCGCGACGTCAAGCCGCTGCTGAAGGGCTGGTGGCGCAAGGCCGGTCGGCAGGTGCTCAAGGACTACGTGATCTTCCCCGCGCTCACCGGGCCGCTGTTCGTCCCCACACTGCTCGGCAACGTGACCGCCAACCTGATTCGCAACGTGTGGGCGTACTCCATCATCTTCTGCGGCCATTTCCCCACCGGCGTGCAGAGTTTCACCGAGGACGAGACCGCGGAGGAAACCCGCGGCGAGTGGTACGTCCGGCAGATGCTCGGCAGCGCGAATATCGAGGGGAGCCCGCTGTTCCACATCATGTCGGGCAACCTGTCGCACCAGATCGAGCACCACCTGTTCCCGGACCTGCCCGCCCACCGGTACCCGGAGATGGCACCCGCCGTGAAGGCACTGTGCGAGAAGCACGGGCTGCCCTACAACACCGGTGGCTTCTTCAAGCAGATCGGCTCCGTGTGGGGGAAGATCTTCACGTTCGCACTGCCGCCCGGTCTCGTCTCGTCCGACACCCCTCCCGGTGTTATCGTCGAGCGGCAGAAGACTGCAGCCTGAGAGGCGAAACACATGGTGGGGAAGTTCGAGCGGCGCAAGGACACCGTGCAGGAACTGACGGAGTCCGCGGCCACGCACGTGGGCCACATCGCGACGATCATCGCGGGCGCCGTCCGGGATGTCACCCGGGAGATCGGTGACTGGGTGTCCGACGGCATCGAGATGCGCGAGGCCGCGAAGAAGGCCCGCGAAGACGAGGGCGAGGACAAGCCGGTCGACTGAGTAAGTCGACCGGGCGTATCGCCCAGGGTAGAGATCCGGCCGCCGAGGGTGTGTTCATTGCACCCTCGGCGGCCTTTCTGCGGACAGGGCGCCCGGCCGATGCTGGGTGCAGCACGAAAACCGCCCCGAAAGGAACCCATGTCCCCCATTACAATCTCCACCACCGCGCGTATCGCGCTCGCCGGCTTTGCAGCCCTTGCCATTTCGCTGACCGGTGCCGCCGGCATGGCGTCGGCCAAGCCGATCTGTGAGACCGGCTGTTCCCAGCCGCTGCCCACCAAGAACCCCCGGCCCGACGTCAAGCAGATGTGCTGGGTCGAATGGGGGCAGACGCAGTGTCAGGTGAGCTGACACGTTCGCGCCGTCGAACGGTGGGGCGCGGCCGGCGACGGCCGCGCCCTTCTCGTTCTGCTAGATGACGCCGAGCGAGATCATGGCGTCGGCCACCTTCACGAAACCGGCGATGTTCGCGCCGTGCACATAGTCGCCCGGCATGCCGTACTCGGCGGCCGTGGCCACGGTCCGCTCGTGGATGCCGCGCATGATTCCGGCCAACCGCTCGTCCGTGTATTCGAAGCCCCACGAGTCACGGGATGCGTTCTGCTGCATCTCGAGTGCCGACGTGGCGACGCCGCCCGCGTTGGCCGCCTTGCCCGGGGCGAACGCCACCGAGGCATCACGGAACACCTGGACGCCCTGCGGGGTCGTGGGCATGTTCGCGCCCTCGGCCACCGCCTGCACGCCGTTCGCGACCAGCGTCTTGGCGGCCGCTTCGTCGAGTTCGTTCTGGGTGGCGCAGGGGAGCGCGACGTCGCAGGGCACGTCCCAGATGGAGCCGTTCGGCACGAACCGAGCGTGCGGAACCGTGTCCGCGTACTCGCTGATCCGTCCGCGCCGCACCTCCTTGATCTCCTTCAGGAGCTCGAGGTCGATGCCCTTCTCGTCGACGAGGTATCCGGAGGAATCGGAGCTCGCAATTGCGATTCCGCCGAGCTGGTGCACCTTCTCGATCGCATAGATCGCGACGTTTCCGGAGCCCGAGACGACGACGGTCTTTCCGCCCAGTGAGCTGTTCGCCGCCTTCAGCATCTCGGCGACGAAGTAGGCGACGCCGTACCCCGTCGCCTCGCGACGCACCTGCGAACCGCCCCAGGTGAGGCCCTTACCGGTGAGGACCCCCGACTCGTAGGAGTTGGTGAGGCGCTTGTACTGGCCGAACAGGTAGCCGATCTCGCGCCCGCCGACGCCGATGTCACCTGCCGGGACGTCGGTGTACTCGCCGATGTGGCGATGCAGCTCGGTCATGAACGACTGGCAGAACCTCATGATCTCGGCCTCCGAGCGACCCTTGGGGTCGAAATCGGAACCACCCTTGCCGCCGCCGATCGGGAGTCCGGTGAGGGCGTTCTTGAAGATCTGCTCGAAGCCGAGGAACTTGACGATTCCCAGGTTCACGCTCGGGTGGAACCGCAGGCCGCCCTTGTAGGGGCCGAGGACGCTGTTGTACTGCACTCGGAAACCGCGGTTGACGTGCACGTTGCCGGAGTCGTCGACCCACGGCACCCGGAAGATGATCTGACGCTCGGGCTCGCACAGTCGCTCGATCAATCCGGAGTCGGCGTAGTGCGGGTGGTGGTCGAGCACGACCTGGAGCGACTCGAAGACCTCGGCGGCTGCCTGGTGGAACTCGGGTTCTCCGGCGTTCCGCAGGCGGACCTGCTCGTAGATCTCTGCTACCTGGTCGCGCGTTGACACAGACCCACCTGCCTGACGTGTGAGGAATTCGTTACCTGACGTTTACTTTGGAAACTATAGACCTGGCGTCAGACGTCCTGTATCGCGCCGTGCGGAGAGGTCAGGACTCCCGCAGTGGTGTGCGGGAATGCATTGCGACAGAGGTGTTCTCGACGGCCTCGCCGCAGTGCGCGCAGCAGTGTTCCAGCTCCAGTGAGTGCCCGCATTCGTGCACGAGCACCGACGGCGCCTCGTCGACGGCCCACTTGCTGCCCCATTGGAACAGCGAGAGCAGTAGCGGTCGCAGGTCCTCGCCCGCGGGGGTGAGGTGGTACTCGAAACGGGGAGGGTGCTCGGAGTACTGGCGGCGTTCGATGACGCCGACCTCCTCGAGTTTGCGTAGTCGCGCGGTGAGGATGTCGCGCGAGACGCCGATGTACCCGGCAATCCGGTCGAAGCGGTGCACCCCGTAACTCAGTTCGCGGATCACCAGCATGGACCAGCGGTCGCCGATCAGTTCCATGGTGGCGGCGATCGCGCAGGGTCTCGGCGCCAGTGGCATGCGGTCCATGACGATCTCGGGTGTCGCTCGCTCGGTGTCGGCGGTGTTCATGCACTCCATCATAGAGGGTTGTGTTTTCCAACTAATAGGGATTACTGTCGTGAAGGTAGTTAGTTGGAAAAGCAGACTTACTCTCTCGAAGGGGTCGTCATGACCACGATTCAAGATCGAACGGTGCTGGTCACCGGAGCGGGCCGCGGGCTCGGCCGTGCCTTCGTCGCCGAGGCACTCGCGCGGGGAGCGCGAACGGTCTACGCGTCGGCGCGTGACGCGTCGACGATCGAAGAGCATCCGCGGGTCGTGCCCGTCGAGCTGGATGTCACGAACCCCGAATCGGTCTACGCCGCCGCGGAGTACGTCGGGGACCTCGGCGTGCTGATCAACAACGCCGGCATCCTCATCGGCGAGTCGCCGCTCACGGGTGATCTCGACGGAATGCGCCGGGAACTCGAAACCAACCTCTACGGCCCGCTCAACGTCACTCGCGCCCTCGCACCGATCATCGCCGCCAATGGGGGCGGCGCGATCCTCAACGTGCACTCCGTCCTGTCCTGGCTGGCCATCGGTGGCTCGTACAGCGTCTCGAAAGCCGCCCTGTGGAGTGCCACCAACGCGATGCGTGCCGAACTCGCAGCGCAGAACATCCAGGTGGTCGGACTGCACCTCGGGTACATGGACACCGATATGACGAGCGGTCTGGACGTGCCGAAGATCTCCGCGGCCGAGGTCGCGCGACTGGCCTTCGACGGCATCGAGTCCGGCGCTCACGAAGTCCTCGCCGACGACACCTCCCGCACCGTCAAGGCGGCACTGTCGGGTGACCTCGACGTGCTCTACCCGCAACCGGCGCGGCAGGGGGCGGCATAGTGAGCGAGTCCGGAAACGGTGCAGTGGCGACTGTCGAGGGCGCGGCGGACGCGGAGTGGGGAGAGGTGCGGTCTAGGACCGTCGAGTGGCGCGACCCGGCAGGCCCGGCGCGGAAAGCGCGAGAACTCGACGGCCTCGGCTACCTGCGGGCGATCCTCGGCGGCGACATTCCCGCGCCCCCGATCGCGAGCCTGATGAACCTGCGGTTCCTCGAGGCCGAACCCGGAAGGGTCGTCTTCGCGCTGGACCCCGACGAGTCGCAGTACAACCCGATCGGCGCCATCCACGGTGGCGCCGTGTGCACCCTGCTCGATTCGGTCGCCGGCTGCGCCGTGCACACCACGTTGCCCGCGGGGTGGGGCTACACGTCGGTCGAGATCAAGGTCAACTACATCCGCGGGGCGACCCGGGACTCGGGGGCCCTCACGGCCACCGGAGTCGTGAAGAAGTCGGGTCGCCGCATCGCGTTCGCGGAAGGTGAGGTCACCGACTCGCAGGGCCGACTCGTCGCCACCGCCACCAGCACTCTGCTGGTGTTCGAGGTTCCACCGGAGAGCTGACGCCGGATGCGCGAGTAAAGGCAGCTGAACGCGGGAACCCGCCACTCGCGGAGGATCGTGGCGGGTCCCGGTGCACCGTTGCCCCGTCGGGTTGGGGCGATGCGCGAACAAGACTAATTGGTCGGTTTGTTACGCGCGAGTACGCAACCCCCGGTACGGACGAGGGGCGCAATACCTATCGGACGGTCGTACAGGACGTCGCCGGTCGAAGCCACCCTGTGGCGTACCGAAGTTTGATGTACTGAATTCGTCCTCATCAGCGTCATCCCAGAGCGGTCAAGGAAGGCAACCCATGGGCACGATCACTACCCAGGATGGCACGGAGATCTTCTACAAGGACTGGGGAACCGGTCAACCCATCGTGTTCAGCCACGGCTGGCCGCTGTCGGCCGACGACTGGGACACCCAGATGCTGTTCTTCCTCCAGCACGGCTATCGCGTCATCGCCCACGATCGGCGCGGTCACGGGCGCTCCACCCAGACCGGTGACGGCCACGACATGGACCACTACGCCGACGACCTCGCGGAGCTGACCGCGCATCTCGACCTCCAGAACGCCATCCATGTCGGCCATTCGACGGGCGGCGGCGAGGTGGTGCACTATCTCGCGCGGCACGGGGAGAGCCGGGTGTCGAAGGCCGCACTGATCAGCGCGGTGCCGCCGCTGATGGTGAAAACGGAGGCGAACCCGGGCGGCCTTCCCAAGGATGTGTTCGACGACTTGCAGGCCCAGCTCGCCGCCAATCGCTCGAAGTTCTATCGCGACCTGCCGTCGGGGCCGTTCTACGGATTCAACCGACCGGGCGTGGAATCGTCCGAGGCGATCATCGAGAACTGGTGGCGCCAAGGGATGATGGGTGGGGCCAAGGCTCACTACGACGGCATCGTCGCCTTCTCGCAGACCGACTTCACCGAGGATCTGAAGAAGATCACGGTGCCGGTGCTGGTGATGCACAGCGAAGACGACCAGATCGTTCCGTACGCCGACGCCGGACCACTGTCCGCGAAGCTTCTCGTGAACGGGACGTTGAAGACGTACCAGGACTTCCCTCACGGCATGCCCACCACGCAAGCGGAGACGATCAACGCCGACCTGCTGGCGTTCCTGAAGGGCTGACGACGGACCCCCGATTCCTGTTCGTCCAGGTGATCCCCGCCCCGAGCACGTTCCCGACAGGGGTCGGCCCGCCGTCACGTCGGCTTCTCCCCACTCTTCGGGAGACGAGCGCTGATCGTAGATCAGTCCTTCGCTTCGCGGACATCCTTTCCCTGCTCGGCGAACGCCTTGAAGTCCTGCATGTGCTGTTGCGACTGCTTGCGGAAGGCGCCGGGCATCAGGAGCCCCACCAGCCGCATCAGCAAGCCGCTGAACCGGTATTCGCTCTCGCTCACCCAGAGCGTCAACTCCGGACCCGCTTCGGTCAGCCGGTCGCGCACGGCGCTCCACATGCCCTCGCCGACGATCTCGCGGTCGAAGTGAACGACGCTCCCTTTCGGGATCCCGCGCAGGTCTGCCGGTTCCCGACGCGTGATGGTCTCGGTGCACTCGATCTTCTGCTTCCCCATCTGCATCACGACCCGCGATGTGGTACCGACCTGCCCGTGCGCCCCACTCAGCGGCTCGTGCAGCACCAGACCCCGCAGCCACTTCGGCAGGTGTGCCGAGTCGGCGAGCAGCTGTACCACTCTCTCCCGAGGCAGGGCGATCTCGATCGAGACGGTGTACTTCATCGCGGAGCGCTCCTGGTTCCCGAGTAAAGAGGCCTACGCTAGCAGCCTCGCGTCATATTCTGAGGTCACGGCATGTTCAACGATCCCCCGGTCCGCGTGGTCACGGCGGGGCCTCGAGCACGTCATATTTCCGTCCTCGGCGGGCACGTACCGAGACCCCGACAACTTCGGCGGGCAGTGGAGACGCACGCGGCGTCCTTGGCTTCGACTGGGTCGGAACGCACAGCTTCCGCCGGACCGTGGCCACCCGGCTCGACGACGCGGGGCTCTCGGCGCGGATCGGAGCCACGCGATCGCGGCCGACGCGCTTGCCGGATCCTGCGCAAACTGTGGGATAAAAGTGTGATCCGCGAATATTCGGGAATCTGGGAGCCGAAGTAAATCGTCTCTACCTCGAGTTTTGGTGCCCCCGGCAGGATTCGAACCTGCGACCAAGAGATTAGAAGGCTCTTGCTCTATCCCCTGAGCTACGGAGGCGCGCAGCAAATATTACCTGCCGCCTCGAGCGCTCCGACCGGGGCTGTGGTGTCCGCGTCACGAGCCCAGGCCGGCCGCGGAGAGCAGGAGTCCCGCGAGAACGAGCTCGACCACGAAGTAGAACCACACGGGGTAGAAGCGGGTCGGCCGGTCGGCGACGGCCGACACGACCCGGCCGAATGCCATCCCCAGCAGGGCGACGGCCACGGTCACCGAGGCGACGGATCGGATGCCGTACGCGTCGAAAGCCGCGAAGAACAGCAGGGCTGCCACCGCGACACCGAAGCCGCCGTAGACCGCGCGCACCTCGGAGCGGGAGGTCGCCGAATCCGCGGACAGACCGAACGGGGCGACCAGCCGGGCAGGCACGGCGAGCCCGTACACACCCATGCCCGCGAAGAACAGCGCCACAGCGATGATCAGAAACTCAGCCATCTCAGCCTCTCGTTCCCTCGGGACAGTCCCCGTCGACGGTAGCCGGAACGGCGACCGACCCTCGCGTCTCCGACGGCCTGTCGTAGGTCCTACCCTTGATGTATGGCTACACCCCAGCTCGCGGCGTCCGACCCGGCATCGAAACCCCCTAATCGCGCCGATTCGACCGCCCTGTTCGTCGTCGGCGGACTCATCGCCGGTCTGGTTGCGGCAATCGTCGTCGGACTTTCCGCTGCTCAGGCGCTCGTGCTGCTGGGAATTCCGGATCCCGGACCGATCACCACCTACGGGCTGCCCGCGATGCGGGCCGTGTCGGAGATCGCTGCGGTCATCACCATCGGGTCGTTGCTGCTCGCGGCGTTCTTCGTACCGCCGCAGAAATCGGGTGTCCTGGACGTGGACGGCTACCGCGCGGTCCGGACCGCGTCGTACGCCGCGATCGTGTGGGCCGCGACCGCCCTCGTCCTCGTCCCGTTGACATTGTCGGACACGTCCGGGCAACCCTTCGCCGAGGCGGTCAAACCGGCCAACATCTTCAATTCGATCGATCAGGTCGAACTCGCCGGCGCCTGGCGCTGGACCGCGATCATCGCGATCGTCCTCGCGATCGCATCCCGGCTCGTCCTGCGGTGGTGGTGGACGCCGATCCTTCTGGTCGTCGGCATCCTCGGACTGATGCCGCTCGCGTTGACGGGTCACTCGTCGTCGGGCGGTTCACACGACATGGCGACGAACAGTCTGATCCTGCACCTCGTCGCGGCCTCGCTGTGGGCCGGCGGCCTGTTCGCTCTCCTCGCCCATGCGCGCCGGCGCGGCGCCTACACCGACGTGGCGGCGCGCCGGTTCTCCGCGGTCGCGACGGTCTGCTTCGTCGTCATGGCGGTCAGCGGTGTGGTGAATGCGCTCGTCCGCGTCCAGATCGGTGACCTCGTCGACACCACGTACGGACGCCTGGTGGTCGCGAAGAGCGTGGCGCTCGTCATCCTGGGCGTCTTCGGTTGGGCGCAGCGTCGACGGGCGTTGCCCGCACTGCAGAAGGACCCGGCCAGCCGTGGCAACCTGATCCGTTTCGCCGGCGCCGAGGCCATGGTCTTCGCCGCCACGATCGGTCTCGCCGTCGGGCTCGGCCGCACACCGCCGCCCCCGCCGACCGCGGCGCCCACCCTCACGGAGGTGGAACTCGGCTACAACCTCGCGGGGCCGCCGACGTTCGCCCGGCTGATGCTGGACTGGCGATTCGACCTCCTCTACGGCACCGCCGCGATCGTGCTGGCCGTCGTCTACGCGCTCGGCTTGCGCAAACTTCGGCGTCGCGGCGACAGCTGGCCGGTCGGCCGGACCGTCGCGTGGATGTGCGGATGCGTGGTGCTCCTGGTCGCGACGTCCTCGGGCGTCGGCCGCTACTCACCGGCCGTGTTCAGCGTGCACATGGGCGCGCACATGGCGCTGTCGATGCTGGCCCCGGTCCTGCTGGTGCTCGGCGCACCGATCACGCTGGCCCTGCGCGCTCTCGATCCGGCGGGCAAGAACGGTGTGCCGGGCCTGCGTGAGTGGATCCTGACCGCGCTGCACAGCCCGTTCTCCCGGTTCATCACCCATCCCGTCGTCGCCGCCGTGCTGTTCGTCGGCGGGTTCTACGCCCTGTACCTCGGCGGGATCTTCGAGGCCGCCGTGGACTCGCACTCCGCGCACGTCCTGATGAACCTGCACTTCCTGCTGAGCGGCTACCTCTTCTACTGGGTCGCGATCGGCATCGATCCGTCGCCGCGCAAACTCCAGCCGGTGACGAAGCTCGCGATGGTGTTCGGCTCGCTACCGTTCCACGCTTTCTTCGGTGTGGCGTTGATGAGCATGGGCGCCGTGATGGGCGAGTGGTACTACCGGTCGCTCGGACTGGGCTGGAACGCCGACCTGGTGGGCGACCAGCAACTGGGTGGCAGCATCGCGTGGGCGACCGGTGAGATCCCGCTGGTGCTGGTGATGATGGCCCTGCTCATTCAGTGGTCCCGGAGCGACGGCCGCACGGCGCGGCGGGTCGACCGGGCCGCCGACCGCGACGACGACGCCGACCTGGCAGCGCACAACGCGATGTTCGCGGAACTGGCGCGACGGGACCGAGAAGCCGGGCACTGACCGCTAGCACGTGGATCCGACACGGTCGGAGCTTCAGCCGCCGTTTCGGCTGTTTCATCCACACCCGCACCGTTTCTCCACAGATTTCGGATGCCCCCCGACAACGGCGGTGGCGGACGGCACGCTGTGAGTGAAGGCACCTTGCCGCACTCACAGGGGGTAGAGCGAATGTACGAAACACACGGCACCGTGGTCGGAACGGTCATCACCGGCCCGGTCACCCGGTCGAATGCGGCCGGTGACGAGTTCCTCAGTTTCCGGATGGCGAGCACGGTCCGGCGCCGCGATCACGCGACGGGCGAGTGGCGCGACGGGAGCACGCTCTACCTCACGGTGACCTGCAGGCGCCGACTGATGGCCGGTGTCGTCCAGTCGATCGCGAAGGGGGATCCGGTCATCGTGACCGGCGAGTTGCGCACCACGGAGTACACGACGCGGGACGGCATAGCCCGCTCCGACCTGGAGCTGAGTGCGACCGCGATCGGACCGGATCTCGCCCGGTGCACGGTCGTCCTCGAGCGCGCGCCCAGAACCGGGGACGGGGGTGCGGCGACCCAGGCGACGGAACAGGTCGCCACTCGGTCCCTCGTCGCGTAGCGCACCAGCGGGTATCGGCGCCCACCCCGCATCCGCGGCGCCGGTGCCCGCGGCTTCTTCCGGCGAAGCCCCCGATCACGTCCCCGACCCTCCGCGATGTGGGTTCATCGCACTTCACCATTAGGCTGGCCCCATGGCTGAGTTCATTTACACGATGAAGAAGGTGCGCAAGGCGCACGGTGACAAGGTCATCCTCGATGACGTCACGATGAGCTTCTACCCCGGCGCCAAGATCGGTGTGGTCGGCCCGAACGGCGCGGGTAAGTCCAGCATCCTCAAGATCATGGCGGGGCTGGATCAGCCGGGCAACGGTGAAGCGTTCATCGCTCCGGGTGCCACCGTCGGGATCCTCATGCAGGAACCGCACTTGGACGAGACCAAGACCGTTCGCGAGAACGTCGAAGAGGGCCTCGGTGAAACCATGGTCCAGCTCAAGCGGTACAACGAGATCGCCGAGCTGATGGCCACCGACTACTCCGACGAGCTGATGGAGGAGATGGGCGAGCTCCAGGAGAAGCTCGACCATGCCGACGCGTGGGAGATCGATTCCCAGCTCGAGCAGGCGATGGACGCTCTGCGCTGTCCGCCGCCGGAGGAGATGGTCACTCACCTCTCCGGTGGTGAGAAGCGTCGCGTCGCCCTCTGCAAGCTCCTGCTCAGCAAGCCCGACCTGCTGCTGCTCGACGAGCCGACCAACCACCTCGACGCCGAAAGCGTCCTGTGGCTGGAGCAGCACCTGGCCGCCTACCCGGGTGCGATCCTGGCCGTCACCCACGACAGGTACTTCCTCGACCACGTCGCCCAGTGGATCTGTGAGGTCGACCGCGGTCGCCTGTACCCCTACGAGGGCAACTACTCCACCTACCTGGAGCAGAAGGCCGCCAGGCTCGAGGTCGCGGGCAAGAAGGACCAGAAGCTGCAGAAGCGCCTCAAGGAGGAACTGGCCTGGGTCCGCTCGGGAGCGAAGGCCCGTCAGGCCAAGAACAAGGCCCGCCTCGACCGCTACGAGGAAATGGCCAACGAAGCCGAGAAGACCCGCAAGCTGGACTTCGACGAGATCCAGATCCCGGCGCCGCCGCGTCTCGGCGACGTCGTGGTCGAGGTTTCGAGCCTCGACAAGGGCTTCGACGGCCGGGTTCTGATCAAGGACCTGTCGTTCACCCTGCCGCGTAACGGCATCGTCGGCGTGATCGGCCCCAACGGTGTCGGTAAGACGACGCTGTTCAAGACCATCGTCGGGCTCGAGGAGCCGGACGCCGGTGAGGTGAAGATCGGTCAGACCGTCAAGCTCAGCTACGTCGACCAGAACCGCACGGGCATCAACCCCGACAAGACGGTGTGGGAGGTCGTGTCCGACGGTCTCGATCACATCGTGGTCGGCCAGACGGAGATGCCGTCGCGCGCGTACATCAGCTCGTTCGGGTTCAAGGGCCACGATCAGCAGAAGCCGGCGGGCGTTCTCTCCGGTGGTGAGCGCAACCGCCTGAACCTCGCGATGACGCTCAAGCAGGGCGGAAACCTGATCCTGCTCGACGAACCGACCAACGACCTCGACGTCGAAACCCTCGGTTCGCTGGAGAACGCCCTCGAGCAGTTCCCCGGCTGCGCCGTCGTGATCTCCCACGACCGCTGGTTCCTCGACCGCACCTGCACGCACATCCTCGCGTGGGAGGGTGGCTTCGGCGACAACGAGGCCGCCTGGTACTGGTACGAGGGCAACTTCGAGGGCTACGAGGCCAACAAGGTCGAGCGGCTCGGACCCGACGCGGCACGTCCGCACCGGGTGACGCACCGCAAGCTCACGAGGGACTGACCTGGTGGAGCCGAAGGTCTTCACATACGAGATTCAGGTCCGGTGGGGTGACTCCGACCGGTTGGGGCACGTCAACAACACCCGCTTCGTCGAGTACATGCAGGAAGCACGTGTGCATTTCCTGTCCTCGGAGCTGGAGTCGGTGGGAGCCCGGGCGGGCGCCACGGTGGTGCGCAAGATGGACGTGGAATTCCTGCGTCCCGTCACCGACGCCTCCGGGCCGCTGACGATCGACGTGTCGGTACTCCATGTCGGCAACTCGTCGTACACGATCCGGCACGTCGTCACGAACCGCGACGGGGTCCGCTGCGCGACGGGCGACGCCCTGATGGTGGCGTTCGACGTGAAGACCGAACGCTCGCGTCCGCTGTCCGAGGCGGAGCGGAACGCGCTCGAGCAGTACCTCGCGCAGGTGACCACCGGCTGACGGATCCGGCACGCGGGTGCCCGAAGTTCACCCTCTGTTCCCATCGCCGCGGGCTAGTCTCGAGAGAGTTGCCCGCGGCGATCGGAACGAAGAGGAAGTGAGCCCCGATGACGGAATCGGCAGCACTGAAAGATGCGGAGTGGGCGCGGAATCTGCCCGAAGGTCTCCGGTCTCAGGTGCCGACTCTCGCAGCCGTGTATTTCCGTCACGTCGATCGCGGTGACAGCGAGAGCGCCGTCAACGGTGCCTCCGGGGCCGTGCTCGGCGCGCATCTGACAGTTGCCCTGCACCGTCCGCCGGAACGCGCGGTCACCCGGGTCTACCGTCCGGGCGATGGGCACGAACTCGGTGCGTCCCTGCAGATCGTGACGGACGACATGCCGCTGCTCGTCGAATCGATCACCGCGCTGCTGAATCGTCTGGGCATCGGGATCAGCGAATTCGTGCACCCGATCATCTCGGTCCGGCGCGATCCGATCGGCGCGCTGCGCGGAATCCTCATGGGAGACAAGGCCAAGGATGCCGACGAGGACGCCATCTCCGAGTCGTGGATCCACGTCCAACTCGATCCACGTGCCGACTCCGCGGTTCTCGACACACTCGAGAAGGAAGTCGGCACCGTCCTCGCCGACGTGCGCCAGGTGGTCCGGGACACCGACATCATGCGCAAGCTCGAGCGGACGCTCGCCGACGAACTCGAGATGTCCACACCCTGTCCCGGCGTGTCGAAAGACGACCTGGAGGACTGCGCCGATCTGCTGCGATGGATGTCGCAGGGCAATTACGCGGCGCTCGGCTACCGCCGCTTCGAACTGGGGGAGCCGGACAGCTCCGGCGCCCGCAGCCTGCAGGTGGTGCCGGGCAGCGGTCTCGGACTGCTGCGCTCCGACACGGTCACCGAAGGCCCGCTGAGTCTGCCGCCGGCCGCCGAGATCCCCGACCGTCCCCTGCTCGTGCTCACGCAGGGTTCGTTCCCCGCGACCGTGCACCGCTCGGTCTACCCGTTCTTCGTCGGCGTGAGCATCCTCGACGAGAACGGCAACATCACCGGTGAGCACCGCTTCCTCGGTGTTTTCACGGTCACGGCGCTGCACGAGAACGTCCTCGACATTCCCGTGATCGCCCGCCGGGTGCGCAAGGTGATCGATCGGGCCGGGTTCCAGTTGAATTCGTACTCGGGGCAGGCGATGCTGGAGGTCATCCAGTCGTTCCCGCGCACGGAGCTGTTCTCGAGCGACGCCGACACCCTCTTCGACACGGTGACCGCCGTGCACAGCATCGGGCTCCGGCGTCAGGTGCGTCTGTTCGTGCGCGAGGATTTCCTCGGACGATTCGTCTCCTGCCTGATCTACCTGCCCCGCGACCGGTACACCACCCGGGTCCGGCTCGCGATGCAGGACATCCTGCTTCGGGAATTCGGCGGCGGCACTTTGGAATACACCGCGCGCGTCACAGAGTCCGACCTGGCGTTGCTGCACGTGACGATCCGCAAGAGCGCCGAACAGATGGGGTCGCGGCTCGACCTCTCGGACGCCGACCGTGAGCGGGTCCAGGGCATGCTGGCCGAGGCGAGCCGCAGCTGGGACGACCATCTCGGTGACCTTCTCCCGGTGACCACCGGTGTGGATCCCGTTCTGGCGCAGCGTTATGCCGCCGTCCTGCCCGAAGGGTACAAGGAGGATTTCGACGCCACGCGCGCGTTGTCGGATCTCGCGAGGCTGGAGGCGCTCGAAGACGGTTCCATCGATCTGCTGCTCTACCGCGACCCCGGGGCGGAGGTCGGGCACTGGCGATTCACCCTGTATGTGGGCGGGGACGGCATTTCCCTGAGCCAGGTGCTTCCGGTGCTGCAGAGCCTGGGTGTGGAGGTGCTCGACGAACGGCCCTACCTGATTCCGCGGCCGGACGGGTTGACGTGCTGGATCTACGATTTCGGGCTGTCGGTCCCCGCGGAGCTGCTCCGCTCCTCGGTCGAGGACGACCTGGACGCCGAACTCGCCGCCGAGGAGGCGTCCGCCGCCGCACCGAAGCTTCAGGAGCGGTTCACGGACGCCTTCACCGCGGTCTGGTTCGGGCGGGCGGAGGCCGACCGGTTCAACGAGCTGATCCTGCGGGCGGGAGTGTCGTGGCGGCAGGCCGTGATCCTGCGGGCGTACGCAAAGTACCTGCGCCAGGCGGGGTTTCCCTACAGCCAGTTCCACATCGAGGGGGTGGCGCTGGCGAATCCCCGCTCCGCGTACACGCTCGTCGAGTTGTTCGAAGCGATGTTCGACCCGGAGACGCCCTCACCCGACCTCGTCGCCGAACTCGACACCCGTCTGCGGGAGTACATCGACGCCGTGGTCAGCCTCGACGCGGACCGCATCCTGCGCGGTCTGTTCGGGCTGATCAAGTCGACGCTGCGCACCAACTACTTCGTCGTCGGCCGCACCGGGGAGCCGCAGTCGTACCTGTCGATCAAACTCGATCCGACCTCGATCCAGGAACTGCCGAAGCCCCGCCCGAAGTACGAGATCTTCGTGTACTCGCCCGACGTCGAGGGTGTGCACCTGCGGTTCGGATCCGTCGCCCGCGGCGGGCTGCGCTGGTCGGACCGGCGCGAGGATTTCCGCACCGAGATCCTGGGGTTGGCGAAGGCTCAAGCCGTCAAGAACGCGGTGATCGTCCCGGTCGGCGCGAAGGGCGGCTTCGTCGTCAAGAATCCGCCGACGCCCTCGGGCGACGCGGCGGCCGACCGCGCGGCCGCACTGGAGGCAGGCCAGGACTGCTACCGCACATTCATCTGCGGGCTCCTGGACCTCACCGACAACGTCGATCAGGCGTCGGGGGAGATCGTGCCTCCGGCCCGGGTGGTGCGGCGCGACGGCGACGACCGGTATCTCGTCGTGGCCGCGGACAAGGGAACCGCGAAATTCTCCGACCTCGCCAATTCTGTTGCGGAACAGTACAAATTCTGGCTCGGCGACGCGTTCGCGTCCGGTGGGTCGGCCGGGTACGACCACAAGGGGATGGGCATCACCGCGCGCGGCGCCTGGGAGAGCGTGAAACGGCACTTCCGGGAGATGGGCGTCGACACCCAGACCCAGGACTTCTCTGCGGTCGGTGTCGGTGACATGAGCGGCGACGTGTTCGGAAACGGCATGCTCCTGAGCCGGCACATCCGGCTGGTGGCGGCGTTCGACCACCGGCACATCTTCCTCGACCCCGAGCCCGACGCCGCCAGGTCCTTCGCGGAGCGGTCCCGCATGTTCGCGCTGCCCCGGTCGTCGTGGGCCGATTACGACACCAGCATCATCAGCGAGGGCGGGGGAGTGTGGGACCGGACCCGCAAATCGGTCCCGATCAGTGCCGCTGCGCGCACCGCGCTCGGACTCGACGACGCCGTCACCGAACTCTCCCCGCCGGAACTGGTCCGGGCGATCCTGCGTGCCCCGGTCGACCTGCTGTGGAACGGTGGCATCGGCACGTACGTCAAGGCGTCCACCGAGACCAACGCGATGGTGGGCGACAAGAGCAACGACTCCGTGCGCGTCGACGGCAACGAAATGCGGGCGAAGGTGGTGGGCGAGGGCGGCAACCTCGGGGTGACCGCGCTCGGCCGGATCGAGTACAGCCAGAACGGTGGCCGGATCAACACCGACGCGATCGACAACTCCGCGGGCGTCGACTGCTCCGATCACGAGGTGAACATCAAAATCCTGCTGGACTCGCTGGTGAGCAGCGGCGGGTTGCCACGGGAGGAACGTAATCCTCTGCTGGCGTCGATGACCGACGAGGTCGCCCAACTCGTGCTCGCGAACAACATCGCGCAGAACGATCTCCTCGGTGTCTCCCGGACCAGCGCGGTTCCGATGCTGAGTGTGCACCGCCGCCAGATCGAGCACCTGGCGTCCCGTCGCGGACTCGACCGGAAACTCGAGGCCCTGCCCACCGACGAGGAGATCGCACGACGCAGGCAGGCGGGGCAGGGACTGACCTCTCCGGAACTCGCGACCCTCACTGCGCACGTGAAACTCACGCTCAAGGACGACCTCCTCGCGACCGACCTGCCCGACAGCGAGACGTTCGCGCCGCGGCTGCCGCGGTACTTCCCGACAGTGTTGCGCAAGCGGTTCCGCACCGCGATCAAGGCGCATCCTCTGCGCAGGCAGATCGTGGCGACGATGCTCGCGAACGAGACCATCGACAACGGCGGCATCACCTTCGCGTACCGATTGGCGGACGAGGCGGGTGCCAGCAGCACCGACGCCATCCGCGCCTACGCGGCGGTCACCGAGATCTTCGCCCTGCCCGAGCTGTGGTCGAGGATCCGGTCGGCGAACATCGCGGCGGACATCGAGGACGACCTGATTCTCGAGTCCGGCCGGGTTCTCGACCGCGCGTCCCGCTGGTTCCTGACCAACCGGCCTCAGCCCCTCGCGGTGGGCGCCGAGATCGCCCGGTACTCGGCCGACTTCCGCGCACTCTCGCCGAGAGTGCCGCAGCTCGTGCGGGGGCATCAGCTCGCCGACGTGGAGACGCGGGCGCGTCCGCTCGTCGTCCGCGGAGCGCCCGAGGACCTCGCGTTCGAGGTGTTCCGGCTTCTGGACAAGTTCTGCCTGCTCGACATCAGCGACATCGCCGACATCGCCGAACGCGACATCGACGAGGTCGCCGAGCTGTACTACGAACTCGACGCGCACCTCGGCATCGACTGGCTGCTGAGCGCCGTGTCCACTCTCGCGCGGGGTGACCGCTGGCATTCGCTGGCCCGCCTCGCGTTGCGCGACGACCTCTACAGTTCGCTGCGTCAGCTCACGATGGAAGTGCTCCTGGGTGGTGAACCTCACGAGACGCCGCAGGAGAAGATCGACGACTGGGAGTCGACGAACGCGTCCCGGCTGGCCAGGGCGAGGTCCGCTCTCACCGAAATTTTCGAGTCTGGGACCCTTGACCTCGCGACGCTCTCGGTGGCGGCGCGTCAGGTACGCAGCATGGTGCGAGGTATGGGCACCCGATCGGAGGTATGACGTTGAGCGAGGGCTTTCACGCGGAGGTCGAAGTTCGATGGTCGGACATGGACGTCTTCCAGCACATCAACCACGCACGGATGGTGACGTTGCTGGAGGAGGCGCGGATTCCCTGGCTGTTCGAGGACGACCGGCCCACTGTCACGTTGCGTGACGGCGCGGTCATCGCGGACCTCCATGTGCGCTACCGCGGGCAACTCCGGCACAGCGATTCACCGCTCGACGTCCTGATGTGGGTGGAGAAGGTGCGCGCGGTCGATTTCACGATCAACTACGAGGTCCGCCCGAAGGGCGTCGACGTCTCGGTCGCGCCGTCCATCATCGCCTCCACGCAGATCGCGGCGTTCGACATCGACACCCAGCGACTGCGCAGAATCACCGACGTCGAGCGTGCGTACCTGGAGAGCTGGCAGCGTGCATGAGCGCGTCCTGTCGATCCCGGACGCCACGGAGCGCGGTGATCTCGCCACGTTCCTCACGCGGGTGGTCCGGTTGGACGAGTCGACGGTGGTGCGTCTGCGTCAACGGGGACCCGGCCGCCTGACGATCTGGGCGGCAACCGGTTTCGACGCGCTGGCGGTGCGCACGGTCGCGGGGACCATCACCCCCGACGACACGTCGGCTGCCGGCGACCAACTGCTCGCCGCCCTCGAAGCGGCGACCGCAGCCGACATCGATCCCGGGTTTTCGATGGATTCGGCGTGGCGGGGCGCTCTGCCTCCGACGGAGGGCTTCGTCCACCTCGACGACGTCCCGGCGCGTGTCCTCGTCGACCTCGCGCAGCGCGGTGCGGCCCTGGCGCAGGAGCACGGCAGCGGCCACGGACCGCCCGCATCACTCCTCGACCAGGAAGTCCTGCAGGTGGAGGGCGCGGAGCACACCGTCGGCATCCCGATGCGGGTGGTGTTCGCTCTCACCGCGATGGGATTCGTTCCGCACGCGGGCTCGGATCGGCTGACCGCCGACATCGACCTCGAGCGCATCGACGCCGCCGAACTGGTCCGGGTGCGTGCCACCGCGTCGTGGCTGCGGGTGGACGCCCGGTTCGGGTCGATCTACCGGCACCGCGGTGGGGGGATTCCGTTGTCGGTCGCGCGGTAGCGCGCCGTCAGCCGGACCGCAGCGTGCTGGTCGCCAGAACGGCGAGCGACGCGACGACGGCCGCCATGCCCAGCCCCGCGACCAGGGTCAACTGCTCGCCGAGCACCGCGGTCCCGAGCAGCGCCGCGACCACCGGTTCGGTGAGCGTCAGCGTCGCGACCGTCGCGGGTGGCAGCCGCCGCAGACCGGCGGCGAACAGCAGATACGCCAGCACGGTCGGGACGATCGCCAGATACACCGCGGCCGCAGCGCCCGGCCCGGTGTCGAGGCCGCCGGGCCACGTCGCGACGAGCACGGGGATCAGGAACAGTCCACCGAGACCGAACATCTGTCCCATCGCCGCCTCGGGACTCGCACCCGCGGCGAGCAGCGACGACCCGGCAACCGTGTAGGCGGCGTACCCGAGGCCGGCGATCAGCGCAGGCAGTGCTCCCGCCAGGATCCCGGCCGAGTCGGAGCCGCCCGTCGTGCCCGCCACGATCAACGCCATGCCGGCGACCGCGATGACGGTGGACACGGCCCACACCGGACCGGGACGGTGCCGGTGCACCGCCCATTGCAGTGCACCGGTGAACGCGGGGCCCGAACCCAGCGCGATCATGGTTCCTGCCGCCACCCCGGCACTCTGCACGCCGCTGAAGAAGCCGAGTTGGTACGCCGCGACCCCGATCCCGCCCCATACGGCGGGCACGTACCCGCGCATCCCGGAGCCGTCACCGAACCCGAGTCCGCCCCGCAGAGCCGCGAACGCCGCGAGGAGCGCACCCGCGGCCACCACCCGGGCCGAGCCGACGGCCAGCGGGTCGAGGTCGTATCCGAGGGAGCGGGACGCAAGAGCCTGCGCGGTTCCCGTCGTGGCGAACAGGATCGATGCTGCGACGACCGCGGCAACTGCGGGAGTGCGGGTCAGATGAGCCACGCAGCCGCGTTCGGTGGGAGCTGTCCCTCGACGAGCGGCGCGCTGCTGAGCAGCACCTCGCCGGGTGGCAGCGAGATCGGTGCGCCGGTGGCGTTGAGGGCGCAGATCAGCCCGCCGCGCCTGCGGAAGGCGAAGCAGCCGGCGGGGCTCCCGTACCAGTCGACCCCGGGCCCGGAGAACTCCGGACGCAGCGAGCGCAGTTCGAGTGCGGCCCGGTACAGCGACAGCGTCGACGTGACGTCCTCGAGTTGCGACTCGACGGTGAGGTACGCCCACTCGGGTGGCATCGGCAGCCAGGGCTCGCCGGTGCTGAATCCGAACGGCGGTTCGGTGCCCTCCCACGGAACGGGCACACGGCAGCCGTCGCGGCCGCGTTCGGTGTGACCGGACCGTTCCCACACCGGGTCCTGCAGCGCCGAATCGGGCAGGTCGACGTTGGGCAGGCCGAGTTCGGCGCCGTTGTACAGGAACGCCGCACCCGGCAGCGCCAGTTCGACGAGGATCATGGCCCGGGCGCGTGCCGTGCCGATCTCGCCGCCGCCGTACCGGGTGACTTCCCGTTCGACGTCGTGGTTCGACAGGGTCCAGGTGGGTGTCCCGCCCACCTGGTCGACGGCGGTCAGGGAGTTCTCGATCGCCTCCCGGACCGTCTCCGCCGAGAACTCGGCCTCGGCCAGCCGGAAGTTGAACCCGAGATGCAGTTCGTCGGGCCGGATGTACTCGCCAAAGCGTTCGTTGTCGCGAACCCAGATCTCCCCGACCGCCATCGTGCCCGGGTACTCGTCGAGGACCTTGCGGATGCCGCGGTGGATGTCGTGGACCGCGGGGTTGTCGAACCGCGGATCGTCGTCGGAGTTCTGCAGCAGTTCGTTGGCGGACCAGTCATGATCCGGCAGACCTTCCGGCTTCGCCATGCCGTGCGCGACGTCGATGCGGAATCCGTCGACGCCGCGGTCCAGCCAGAACCGGAGCGTCTTCGTGAGATCCTCGACGACCTCCGGGTTGTCCCAGTTCAGGTCGGGCTGTTCCGTCGCGAAAATGTGCAGGTACCACTGGCCCGGCTTGCCGTCGGCCTCGGTGATCCGCGTCCACGCCGGCCCGCCGAAGATGCTCGGCCAGTTGTTGGGCGGCTCTGCGCCGTCCTCACCGCGACCGTCGCGGAAGATGTACCGGTTCCGTTCGGGACTGCCCGGCGGCGAGGCCAGGGCGGCGCCGAACCATTCGTGCTCGACGCTGGTGTGATTGGGTACCAGGTCCATCGTCACCTTGATCTGGCGCGCGTGCGCGGCCTCGATCAGTGCGTCCATGGTCGCGAGGTCACCGAACAGTGGGTCGATGTCGCGGGGATCGGACACGTCGTAACCGTGATCGGCCATCGGGGAGCGCATGACCGGGCTCAGCCAGAGGGCGTCGACACCGAGCAGTTCGAGGTATCCCAGCTTGTCCCGCACTCCGTGGAGGTCGCCGACACCGTCACCGTTCGCGTCGGCGAACGAGCGGGGATAGATCTGGTAGAAGACGGCGTCGGACCACCAGGGTGCCGGCTGTGTGTCGTCGGCGGACGTTTCGGCGGGAGTGCTCACAAACGCCCATCGTGCCAAACGATCGCCCGCACCACGACTCGACCGGCGTAATCGGGGCGGGGCGGTTTCAGAAGGCGGAGTTCACCATCGACGCCGCGGCCATGTCCATGTACTCGGAGAGGGCCTTGCGGTGGGCGTCGTCGAGGGTTCCGGTGTCGATCGACGCGATGGCCGTGTGCATGCACCGGAGCCAGGCGTCCCGCTCGATCGGGCCGATCTTGAACGGCTGGTGACGCATCCGCAGTCGTGGGTGGCCGCGCTCGTCCGAATAGGTGTGCGGTCCGCCCCAGTACTGCTCGAGGAACATCCGCATCCGGCGCTCGGCCGGGCCCAGGTCTTCCTCGGGGTAGAGGGGCCGCACGATGTCGTCCTTGGCGACTTCCTCGTAGAAGCGCGCGGTGAGTTTGCGGAACGTCTCCGCTCCGCCCACCGCCTCGTAGAAGGTCTGCTGCACGTCAGTCATGGCGCCTTCCATTGTGCACGTGCGGGCGCGAACGGTCTTCGTCACCGTCTGTTCACCGAACGTCCTGCATTTTTGTCGGAAATGGACGTGCACGAGCAGGCAATTCATGGTGCACTTGGTGGCAATCTCCCGGAGGTCGCATGAAGAATCGACACAGCGCCCGCGCGCACCGACAACTCGTGCCCACTGATGCCCGGAGTGCCGGGGTTTCAGGGGCGTTTGCTTTACAAGTGATCACCGAAGGCTCCGCGCACAGCGCAGAGCCTTCTTTCCCGGGCGAGAATGCGGTTCCGCTCTGGATCAAGCGCCGGGTGCTTCTCCTGAATGTCACCTACGAGCCGCTCACCGCCCTTCCTGCCCGCCGCGCCGTGGTGTTGATGACCTGCGGTAAGGCCGATACCGTCCACGAGGATCCCCAGGCCCCGGTCGTCCACTCCGAGCAGTGGTCCGTACAGGTGCCGTCCGTGATCCGCCTCCGGAACTACGTCCGCGTCCCGTATCGCGCCCGCGTTCCGATGACCCGCGCAGCCCTCATGCACCGGGACCGGTTCCGGTGCGCCTACTGCGGCGCCAAGGCCGAGACCGTCGATCACGTAGTTCCCCGCAGTCGCGGCGGCGAGCATTCGTGGGAGAACTGCGTGGCCTGCTGCGCGCCCTGCAACCACCGCAAGGCAGACAAGTTGCTGACCGAACTCGGCTGGACGCTCAGGGCCTCCCTCGTGCCTCCGTCGGGGCCGCACTGGCGACTGCTGGCGTCCACCAAGGACCTGCACCCGTCCTGGATGCCCTACCTCGGTGAAGGCGCCGCCTGAGCGTTCCGCGCGTCCGCTTCGCGAAGTTCGGCCCTGACGCTTCCCCTCGCACGGTTCTGGGCTACCGTTTGCGTTGTGAGCATTCTCGAGACAGTGCTGATATTCGTAGGAATTCCGGCGTTGATCACCGCCTTCTTCGCGGGGATGTCGTTCGTCGGCAAGAAGACGCCGGGCCCCGTGCCGCCCGCGTTCCACCTCGGTGAGGAATGGACGCACGCGCCGGTGCTGTGGAGCGCCGTCGACGAGGTGACCACGCACGGTCATCACGGCGGACACCACGGCGCGCACGCCGGTTCGGCAGACCTGATTGGAGGCTCGGCAAGTGGCAAGTGGTGACCTGATTCCCGCGTCCGCGGTATCCGCGGACAATCTGCCTGTCGGCAGCGTCGTGACCTCCAGCGGTCGCATCTCGGGCGTGCACCGCGTCGGTGAGCCGTTCACCGACGACCTGCCGTTCACGACGGACGAACTCGTCCGCCTCGACGATGCCCTCACCGAAGGCACCCGCAAGACGAAGGTGCGCTTCAACGCGTACATCGGCGACCTCGGCGACGACACCGCGGCCGGTGCCGACGCGCTGTTCCCGACGACGCCCGAGGCGGAACGGTCCGTGCTCATCGCGGTCTCGCCCAACCAGCGGACGGTCGAGATCCGCAGCGGCCGGGCCGTGGCCAACCGGGTCACCGACCGGGTCGCTCAGCTCGGCGCCACCGCCGCCGTGTCGTCGTTCGGCGACGGAGACCTCATCGACGGTCTCGTGAGTGCAATCCGCGTGATGAGCGCGGCAATCGCCTCACCGTAGAACCTGCACAGATCAGCATCCGCGCGGCCCGATCCGGCTCAGTCCTCCTGAACCGGATCGGGCCGTCGGTGTCTCACCGGGTGCCGACGACGCGATCGGCGCTTTCGAGGGTCCGCCGAACGGCGTCGATGCCGAGTTCCATCATCTCCGCGGTCCGGTCCGTGAGAGTCGCGGGCAGGATGTCCGCGATCCAGACGAACACGGTCGCGCCGTGGCCGTCGTCGCTCACCTGGGCGGAAGCATTGTGATGCCGGTAGGGGCCGTCGACGATCGACCAGGCCAGTCGGCGCGCGTCCTCGTCGCACGAGACGAGACGCTCCCGGACGACGGAACCGTCGAAGAACGTGATGACCCGATCTCCCGGTCGATCACCGAAGCGGTGACGAAACCTGCGGCGAGCCGCGTGTGCAACGCACCCCAGTCGCGCAGAGCGTCCCACGCGGCAGCGGGCGTGACATCGATGTGGGTGGACTCGTAGATGTATGACATGACTCCAGCCTGCCGCGAGAAACTGCCGTGAGGATTGAAGATCCTTGCAGGCCATCGCATGTGCGGGAAGGTGTCGGGCCCCACGGGTAACGTCCCCGTTGTGGCGGTGAGCGAGGTCGCACGTCTGCCGGGCGTTAGCGTCTGGGCGGTGGACTGCTGCGCCGTGCACCCGGGCTGGTCGGACGTGGAAGTGCGGGATGATCACCGGTTCGTGCTCGTCCGCGGCGGCCGATTCGTTCGCCGGATCGGCAGACGCGAGTCGATGGCCGACACGACCGTCGCGTATCTCGGAGTACCGGGCGAAGTGGAACAGTTCGCGCACCCCGCCGGTGGAGACCGGTGCACGTCGATCAGTGTCCGGCCCGAGCTCTGGCGTGCGATCGCCGGTGACGACTGGACGCTCGGCCGTTCGGATGTGTACGTCGATGCCCGCGTCGATCTTCTTCATCGACGCCTGCTCCGTGCCGGCCGGACCGGTGACGTCCATTTCGCCCTCGCCGAGGAGGTCGTCCGGCTCGTCGCGGTTGCCGCGCTCGCCGCGTCGCGGGCGCGGTCGTGTTCACACCGGCGCGGCGGCATTCCGGACCACGCAGTGGCCGCGGCTGCCCGCGCGGCGGTCCTCGACGACGAGCCCGGCTCGGACGGTCTGATACCGCTTGCCGAGCGGTTCGGGGTGTCGCCGTTCGCGCTCAGTCGTGCGTTCAGTGCAGTCATGGGCGTCTCGCTCACCAGGTACCGCAACAGGGTTCGCGTCGGGCGGGCGCTCGAGCGGATCGAGAACGGCGACCGTGACCTCGCCGGCCTCGCCGCTGGCCTGGGATTCTCGGATCAGGCGCACATGACCAGGACCATCCGGGCCCACCTCGGCGAGACACCCACCGCACTGCGAACACTGTTGTCGGCCTGAACGACACTCGACTTCTGTCGGTGGTCGATGCGAACATATGTTCGTGTCCGATTCGCCGCGCCCGCGCATCTCGAGTGGCGCCGAGGCGACCATCCTGCACGCCGACCTCGATGCGTTCAACGCCTCGGTGGAGCAACGGGACGACCCCGGCCTGCGGGGGCGTCCGGTGATCGTCGGCGGCGGCGTCGTGCTGGCCGCGAGCTACGAGGCGAAGGCGTACGGGGTGCGCACCGCCAGCAGCGGTGCGCAGGCGCTGCGCCTGTGCCCGCACGCCGTCGTGGTGCGCCCACGAATGTCGGCGTATGCGGCCGCGAGTAAAGCGGTGTTCGAGGTGTTCGGCCGGACGACGCCCCTGGTCGAGGGACTGTCGATCGACGAGGCCTTCCTCGACGTCGCCGGTCTCCGCAAGATCGCGGGCGCGCCGGTCGACATCGCGGCGCGTCTGCGCCGCGACGTACGCGAGCAGGTGGGTCTGCCGATCACGGTCGGAATCGCGAGAACGAAGTTTCTCGCCAAGGTCGCCAGCGCGGTGGGCAAACCCGACGGACTGTTGCACGTGCCGCCGGACCGCGAGATCGAGTTCCTCCATCCGCTGCCGGTCGAAAGGCTGTGGGGTGTCGGGGCGGTGACGTCGGTCAAGCTCCGCGACGCCGGGATTGCCACCGTCGGGCAGCTCGCCCACTATCCCGAAGAGCTGCTTATGTCCGTCGTCGGACCCGCGGCGGGCCACCACCTCCACGCGCTCGCGTGGGCACGAGATCCACGTCCCGTGCAGGTGGGGAGCAGGCGGAGATCCGTCGGCGCGCAGCACGCTCTGGGGCGCAGACCGAAGTCGAGGGAGGACGTGGACGCCGCGCTGGTGACGTTGGTCGACCGGGTGGCCGGCCGGCTGCGCCGCGGCAAGCGGGTCGGGCGCACGGTGGTGCTCCGGCTGCGGTTCGACGACTTCACCCGGGTCACGCGTTCGCACACACTCGCGCAGCCGTCGGCTCAGACGCAGACGATCCTCACGACGGCCCGGGGCCTGCTGAACAACGCGATGCCGATGATCGAACGCAAGGGCATCACCCTCGTCGGAGTCGCGGTGGCCAACCTCGAGGACGACTGCCCGCAACAGCTGGCGCTGCCGTTCGACCCGTACACGAGCAGTTCGCTCGACAGCACGCTCGACAGCCTCCGCGACCGCTTCGGTTCCTCGGCCGTCACCCGCGCGGTGCTGCTGGGCCGGGATCAGGGTGTGACGGTGCCGATCCTGCCGGACTAGGCCGGCAGGATCGGCACCGGTCAGCTCGCGTCGAACTTCCGGGCCGCCAGCGACCGGACGATCCCGGCGCGGCCCTCGACCACCAGGCGGCGCAGGGCCGGCGGATGGTCGCCGGCCAGGAATGCGTCGGCTGCCGCCACGGATTCCTCGCTGATCGACCACGACGGATACAGACCCACGACGACGGTCTGCGCGACCTCGCTCGAACGCCGCTCCCACACCGCGGGAATGTCCGCGAAGTAGCGGGCCACGTACGGTGCGAGGATCTCGGACTGTCCGTGACCGGCGAAGGCGCCGATGATCGAGCGGGCGGTGATGTTCGGCACGGAATCGTCGCCGACCACCCGGTTCCACGCCTGTTCCTTCACCGCGGCCTGCGGGCGGACGGTGGCCGCCGCGGCGGCGTTGCGGGCACCTGCCGCGGTGGGGTCGCGTTCGGCTTCGGCGTCGATGAACGGCGTCTCGATGCCCTCGGAGTCGATCTCACCGGCCCCTGCGAGTGCGGTGACGAGACGCCAGCGCAGGTCCGTGTCGACGACGAGCCCCGGAAGCCCGACCGTCTCGGGTGCGGCGTCGAGCAGTTCCTGCAGAACCTCGGTGTGCCACGCCGACAGCTGCGCCCCCGCCAGCGCGTTGACGAACGCCAGCTGGTGATCCGAACCCGGCTCGGCTTCCCGCGCCAGTTCGAGGAGCCGGTTCGCGAAGTCCGGCCAGCCGTGTTCCTTGGCCCACTCGGGTTCGGCGTAGCTGTGCAGCGCGGTCTGGGCCTGCATCAGCAGTCGCTGGACGACGCCGACCTCGGTTTCGGCGCCGACGCCGCGCTGCACGAGGGCGACGAAGTCCCGCGCCTTGAGTTCGGCCTGACGCGTCATCTCCCAGGCCGCCGACCACACCAGGGTGCGGGGCAGGGGCTCGTCGATGTCGCCGATGCGGTCGATGGCGGTGGCGAGCGAGTCGGGATCGAGCCGCAGCGAGCAATACGTGAGGTCGTCGTCGTTGACGAGGATCAGCTGACCGCGTTCGACACCGACGAGTTCGGTGACGTCGGTGCGTTCGGTGGCGTCGAGGTCGAGTTCGACCCGCTTCGTGCGCACGAGCTTGCCGTCGCGGTCGTCGTACACACCGACGGCGATGCGGTGTACTCGTCGCTCGCCGGCACCCGGTGCGGCGCCGGACTGCAGGACGGCGAACCGGGTGAACTTGCCGTCCGCGTCGACGTCGAATTCGGGGCGCAGGATGTTGAGCCCGGTGGTCTTGAGCCACTGCGCTCCCCAGTCGGACAGGTCGCGGCCCGAGGACTTCTCGAGTGCGCCGAGGAGGTCGTCGAACGTGGCGTTGTCGAAGGCGTGGTCGCGGAAGTAGTCCCGCAGGCCGGACAGGAAGGGGTCGAGCCCGACATATGCGACGAGCTGCTTGAGGACCGAGGCGCCCTTCGCGTACGTGATGCCGTCGAAGTTCACCTCGACCGCGGCGAGGTCGGGGATGTCGGCGGCGATGGGGTGGGTGGACGGCAGCTGATCCTGCCGGTACGCCCACGACTTCTCGACGTTGGCGAACGTGGTCCACGCGTTGGTGTACTCGGTGGCCTCGCTCTGGCAGAGCACGGAGGCGAACGTCGCGAAGGACTCGTTGAGCCACAGGTCGTCCCACCAGCGCATGGTGACGAGGTCGCCGAACCACATGTGCGCCATCTCGTGCAGCACGGTCTCGGCCCGCCGCTCGTACGACGCCCGCGTCACCTTGGACCGGAAGACGTAGTCCTCGAGGAACGTCACGGCGCCGGCGTTCTCCATTGCGCCCGCGTTGAATTCGGGGACGAACAGCTGGTCGTACTTCCCGAACGCGTAGGGGGTGCCGAAATTGCGGTGGTAGAACGCGAAGCCCTGCTTGGTTTCCGTGAACAGGCGCTCGGAGTCCATGTGCTTCCCGAGGGAGGCGCGGCAGTAGATCGCGAGGGGGATGTCGCCGTGCTCGTCGGAGTAGTTGTCGGTCCATTCCGCGTACGGGCCGGCGATGAGCGCGACGAGGTAGGTGCTCATCTTCGGTGTGGTGCGGAAGATGTGGCGGCCGGCTTCCGGCGCCACCGTCTCGACGGTCGCGGAGTTGGAGATCACCTTCCAGTCGGCGGGGGACGTGACGTGCACGTCGAACGTCGCCTTCAGGTCGGGCTGGTCGAAGCAGGCGAACATGCGCTTGGCGTCGGCGGTCTCGAACTGCGAGTACAGGTACACCGCGTCGTCGGTCGGGTCCACGAAGCGGTGTAGCCCTTCACCGGTGTGCGAGTACGCGCAGTCGGCCTCGACCACCAGTTCGTTGCGTTCCGCGAGATCGGTGAGTGTGATGCCGGTGGACTCGTCGTAATCCGACACGTCGACGGGGGAGCCGTTCAGCGTGGCCGAATGCACACGGGCCGCGACGATGTCGACGAATGTGGACGCGCCGGGGGTGGCCCCGAACGTGACGGTGGTGCGGGAGGAGAACGTCTCGACTCCGGGCTGGATTGTCGTCTCGACTCCGGGTTGACCTGTCCCGTCGGTGAGGTCGAGTTCGATCAGGTAGTTGTCGACGGTCAGCAGTCCGGCTCGTTCGGCTGCCTGTTCGCGGGTCAGGTTCGGTGGGGCCACAGAGGTCTCCTCGTGATCGGCGGCGGTGCTCGTACTCGATGCTGCCATCCCATCACGAGTGGGCCGGGGGTGTTAACCGGACAGGTCGGTCAATGGCACTGCAGGGTCGGCCAGGCGGTCGGGATCGACCGGGGCGGACGAGGACACCAGTTGCTTGATCTGATCGGTGACATCCCAGATGTTGACGTTCATGCCGGCGAGGACGTGATTGTCCGCGTCGAGCCAGAAGGCCACGAACTCGCGTGCGGCGAAATCGCCACGCACGACCACCCGGTCGTACGAATCGTGCGGGGCGTACCCCACGTATTCCATGCCCAGATCGAACTGGTCGGTGAAGAAGTAGGGCAGGTTCCCGTATTCGGCCTCGTGCCCGAGCATGGTGGCGGCGGCCACGGCCGGCTGGTTGAGCGCGTTCGCCCAGTGCTCGACCCGGATTCGGGTGCCGAGCTGCGGATGCCACTGCGCGGCGATGTCGCCGACCGCGACGACGTCGGGGTCGCTGGTCTGCAACCCGGCGTCGACGAGAACGCCGCCGTCGACGTCGAGTCCGGCCCGCTCCGCGATCTCGATGTTGGGTGCCGCGCCGACGGCGACGAGGACCGCGTCGGCGGGCAGGACGGTGCCGTCGCCCAGCCGAACCCCGGTGGCCTTGCCGTCGTCGACGACGATCTCCTCGACCGTGGCGCCGAGGTGCAGTTGAACGCCGTGCTCGCGGTGGAGTTCGGCGAAGACCGAGCCGATCTCGGGGCCGAGCGAGCCGAGCAGGGGAACTTCGGCGGCTTCCACCACCGTCACGTCGGCGCCCTTCTCCCGTGCGGAGGCGCCCACCTCGAGGCCGATCCAGCCGGCGCCGATCACTACGAGTCGTCGGCCACCGGCGACCGCGTCGATGAGCTTGTCCGATTCGTCGATGGTGCGGAGGTAGTGGACTCCCTCGGCGTCGGACCCGGAGATCGGTGGGCGGCGCGAGCGCGAACCGGTGGCCAGGGCGAGCTTGTCGTAGCCCAGCGTGGAACCGTCCGGCAGCGTCACTGTGTGGGCGGTGAGGTCGAGGGCGGTGGCGGTGGTGCCGAGCCGCAGGTCCACGTGATGGTCGCGATACCAGTCACCGTGGTGGACGGTGAAGTCGCCGAGAGCCTTCTTGCCTGCGAAGTGTTCCTTCGACAGCGGAGGTCGCTCGTAGGGAAGATGCTCCTCCTCCGACAGGAGGATGATCGATCCGTCGAAATCCTTGTCACGCAATGATTCTGCCGTTTTCGCTCCGGCGAGGCCGCCGCCGACGACGACGAACGTGCGAGTGGAGGACATGTGAGGATGCTCCCTTCCGGTCGACCACGTTCGACCACGTTCGACCCTACTGCCGCGAGCGGGGTCTCCGGGAAGGATTCCCGGCAGGGAGGTGTTGACTGGACGGGAATGTGTACATCACCGAGAAGGAGCATCACGTGAGTGCTGGGACGAACGCCGGGACCGCCAGGGACGTCGCTGATTTCTGGTTCGACCCA